>JAITHH010000008.1 GCA_031280065.1 Treponema sp.
TGCAAACGCCAAAATTCTACCTTGCAGGCTCCATCGAACCGAAGGTTCGCAGAGCCCGAAAATCGGGATTTTTGCGGTCTATTGACCGCAAAAATCCACAATTTGAACAGGCTCTTATAGTATATCTCGGTTACACAGTTGCGGGCGGAAAAGTCCAGATAGCGGTCCTCGCCGTCTGCGCCGGTATCCCACCACCAGGTTCCCAAGACAGCCGTGTTTTTTGTATGGTGAATTTCCCCCGTATCCAGGTTACAGCCCGCAAGTAAGGCGGTTCCCAGCAGGAAGAGGAAGCAGCCCTTTGTGTGCCGTTGGCTGCGTGTATTCATAACGCTTCTCATATAACGAAAGTATAGCGCGTTTTACCGGATCAAGCGGGATTCGCTTCAATGCTTGACAATGCCGGTTCTTTTTCACATGATACCGGGATATGGGAGCGCCTCAATTTACCCGGGCTGATTTGGAGAGTTTGACGAGCGCTGAACTGGCAGCCTTGGCGGACCAGTCCGGCATTGATATTCCGCGGGATTTGGACCGGGTCTTTATAATAGAAGTATTATTGGATTTAGAGGATGAATGGGAGGAGGGGCTGAATGCCGCCGGGGAAATCGCCTTGGAGGAGGCCCGGGATCAGGAAACCGCCGTCCTTCCGAAACAGTACAACATTACCTTCATTGACGTGCTGATCCGCGATCCCCGGTGGGTCTTTGTGTATTGGGAGATAAAGGGCCAGGATCGGGAAACCTATGAACAGGACCCCGCTTTTGCCGGTTACTTTCTCAGGGTGTCCGCGCAGAGCAGGGATGCGGCGCGGAATGCCGGGGCTGCGGATCAGGACTTCACCGTGGCGGTAGGCTTAACTGACGGCGCGTGGTATCTGGGCTTCCCCCCCGGCGGCGGGCAGTTCACCGTGGAAATCCGGGCATGGCTGGAGGGCGGAAGCGTTCTCCTGGCCGTTTCCCGGCCTTTCAGCCTGCCGCCGCTGCTCTCCGGCCTGGCGGAAGGAAATTCCCCCGCAAGCGCCGCTTCGGACGCCTTGGCGATCCTGGCCGGCGTCAACGAACTCCCGGTACTCAAACATCACGAACGCGCATCCCGTACTCCGCTCAGGCGCAGGTAAAGATCAAGGCTGGCTATGAGTAAAACACCGGTTATTTCTATCGTGCTGAACGCGCATCTGCCTTTTATCAGCTTTACGGGCAGTCAGCCGGGAACGCCGGCCCCGGAAGAACTGCGGCTCTTTGAAGCCCTGACCGAGACCTATATCCCGCTCCTGGGGGTCTTTGACCGGCTGGACGCGGATCATATCCCCTTCCGCATGGCGATTGCCCTCTCCCCGACGCTCTGCCAGATGCTCAGTGATCCGGCGCTGATCCGCCGTTACCTGGCCTATGTGGACAGGCAAATCGAATTCGGGGCCGGGGAATGTGAGCGCACAAGCCGGGATAGCGGGACCGGCCCCTTGGCGCGGATGTTCTACGACCAGATGGTGGACAAACGCATCCTCTTTACCGAGCGCTATGAGGGGAACATTCTCAAGACGCTTGATTATTTCCAAAGAAAGGGCCGGCTGGAACTGCTGACCACGGCGGCGACCTATGCCTTTCTGCCCTTTTATACGTCCTGTCCCGAGGCGGTCCAGGCCCAGCTTGAGGCGGCGCTGGCCTCTTACCGGAAGATTTTCGGGGCGAATCCCCAGGGTTTCTGGCTGCCGGAACTGGGCTGGTCGCCGGAACTTGACCGCTGTCTGCGGGCCTATAACTTCGGCTACACCATCGTTGAATCCCACGGGGTCTTGGCTGGAAATCCGCCCAAAGGCCGGGGGACATTCTACCCGCTGATGACCCCATCGCGGCTGCTCATCGTGGCGAGGGATTATTACGCGCGCCGGGACCTCTGCGGCGAGGACGGAGGCCGGGCGGAGGGCTGCCGTGGATTCGCCCGGGACCCGCGCTATCTGGACTACGATAAAGACGCGGGCTATGAGCTTCCCATTGAGCTGGTCAGGCGGTTTATCGGAACCCGCGAGGGCCGCGCCAGGACCGGCTGCAGGTATTGGACCATCGGCGCCGGCTGCGCGGACCGGCAGGTCTATGATCCTGCCCGCGCCCAGGAGCAGGCGTCCGTGCAGGCTCATGCGTTCCTGGACGGGCGGATTACCCGTCTCAAACGGGCGGGGGAGCTGATGGAGGAGATTCCGATCAGTCTGTGCGCGTATGAGGCGGATGCTTTTGGGGGGCGCTGGTACGAAGGTCCGCTTTTTCTGGAAGCGCTGTTCCGGGAAGGGGTGCGGCGCGAGGGGGAATTCCGTTTTATGAATCCGGCTGAATACCTTTACAAGCTGGAACGGGAGAGTTTTAGAACGCAGACGCCGGAATTTTCCTCCTGGGGAGCCAACGGCTATGCGGAAACGTGGCTGGACGCTTCTAACGACTGGATGTACCGGTATGTGATGCGTTCTCTTGACCGGATGGTTGAGCTGGCGGAGCGGTTTCCCAATGAGACGGGTTTGAAAGAGCGGGCGCTGAACCAGGCGGCCCGCGAGATTCTGCTGGCGCAGGCTTCGGACTGGCCGCGGTTACTGTACAAGCAGGAGGCGCGTTCATTTGCCCGCGCTCAGGCTGAGGACACGCTGCGGAATTTTACGACGATTTATGAGTCTTTGGGGAGTAACTATATCAGCACGGAGTGGCTGACGTCTCTTGAGCGCCGTCATCATTGTTTTCCGGGGCTCAACTACCGGATGTTCCGCCGCAAGCGCTGATCCGGCTGCTGCGGAGGTTAGCGGGGGGACCGGGGGGCGCGAACCAAAGGTTCGATGGCCCCCCGGCGGGGGCGTTGCGGGGGTGGAACCCCCGCAAAGCAGATGCGGCGTTTCCAGAGAGCGGTGTGGAACTTCCAAAGAGCGGTGTATAAATGCTAAACTACGGTTTGGAACCGATAAACCCGAATTGTGCGGAATAAAATGATGGACAAAAACGAGCGGTACAGCCTGACCCAGGGCGGCGTCCTCAAAAAATTGCTCATGGTCGCCGTTCCCATCATGGGGACGCAGGCA
>JAITHH010000161.1 GCA_031280065.1 Treponema sp.
TCCGGCGCGGCGGGACTAGCGGTTTGTCCCGTTTCTTTCCTGCAGCCGGCGATCAGCAGCGTAACCGCCAATACATACAAAATCAATTTTTTCATTTAACTCTCCTGTTTGGTATACACGATACCCGAAAGGGTTAAGGCAGCGCCGTTTAATGTACCAACCATTTCGAGCGTGTCCGGGTTGGTTCTCGTGATGTTCACACTATTGCCTGACACGGTATAGGTTCCGCTATTAACCGTTTGTGAGCCTCCACTAATAACATAAGTCCATGTGTACGTCGTTTGTTGGAATACCAGTGTATAAGTAGTAGTAATACCGCTTGCTGTAATTGCAGCCGTCCATGTCGTACCATTCAGGTCTTGCGTTGTACCAGGGTTGGTAGATGAGCCTGAGCCGTCATCATCCGTGGGGCAACCGGTAAATACACCAGCCCCATGACCAAGAAAACAAAAAACGCTTTCTTCATTTTGCTTTCCTCCATGCAAGTTATTTTCCTATGATAAGCAAAAAATGTCAAATTATTTTTTAGGGGAAACTTTCCCCGCACATCTAAGACAGTGCCTGGATAATTTTCTTCGCGAGGCGTTCATCGATCAGGGGATGGCGCGGCACCTGTTCTGTTATTCCCGTCTTTGGCTGCATATACCGGTCATGCTTTTTGCAATGCTTCACAAAAACACATCCCTGGTCGTGCAGGGTTTTAAGTAACGCGCCTTTTTTCATACCGCGACTGCTACCTGGAGATTTCCGGTTTTTCGTTCTATCGAGTTTTCTTTCTGGTCTTCAAGATATATTTCGTATAAGTCCTGCAGCATTTCTTCAAGCTCGGCTATATCTTTACCCTGCGTCCAGTGTTCCGGCCAGATATTCAGGTAGCCCAGATACATACCGCTCGGTTCCCGCCAGTAGGTATATTCCAAATTTATTACAGAGTCCATTGGCTTTCCTCCAATACCCTTAGTATAGCATACGCCGCAGGTTGGCGCAAAGGCCGTGGCGGGGGCGTTGCGGGGGCGGCAGGCCCCCGCATGGGGGGTAGCGGAAGCCCGCAGGGCTGGAGCGAGGGGGGGCGCCCCCCTTAACTTTCTTAAGTTGTTGACATCGCTGGGTAAACCCGCCTCTATCTTATCCGCAATTCTGCCGATATATGAAAGGTGAAGCCTGATATGGTTCCCCGGATCGGGGGTTTTGTCCTGGGACTCGTCTTCTTGAGCGTCCTTGCCCCGCCTGCGGGGGCGTATTATGCCCGGTATAAAGAGCAGTATTACCGCCTGTTCCACCTGCACTATATCCAGAGCCCCAACGACTCCATGGAAAATATCTATTGGCTGGAAAAAGCCCTCAAAGCGGACTTTGCTAACCCGCTCCACGCGGTAGCGCTCATTGAAAACCAGGTTCAATGGGAAAAGTACCGCTGCCTCTTTATGATGCACATCAACCTTAAGCTCATCGAGCAATACCTCCTGCTGGGCAATAAGTGGAACAAGCGGAACGCCTACTTTTACAACGCCCCCTGGAAAGAACAGAACCTGAAAAGCCTGGAAACCGCCGAGCGTTACTTCCAGACGGCGCTGGCCTACTGGAAAGACGCCGTTGAATGGGCGGCCAAAGCCCAGGATCGCCGCTTCCGGTTTATCAACTTACAAAACATCCAGTTCTGGGAGGACGAGGCTTTCAGGATCGAAAACAAGGCCCTGGACTACGAGCATATCATCAGCCGGGAGTTGGCGCTGCTTCAAGGAGTTCGGGAGCGTTTCCAGGCTATGGACGAGAATACCTACTAAAGGCCCCGGAGCGTGTGCGGGAGTTCCCGGAATGCCTGCGGGGGGCCATCGCTCCTTTATATACGTCTTTGGCCAACTTGCCCCTTGCCCAGCGTTACCCGCATAGCCCGCATCGCGTTCAGTATGGCTATCACCGCTACCCCCACATCACCAAACACCGCCTCCCACATCGTCGCTATCCCCAAAGCCCCCAGCACAAGAATCACCGCCTTAACCCCCAAAGCAAAAATGATGTTCTGCCGCACAATCCGCCGCGTTTTTCTCGCAATCACAATAGCCCCGGCAATCTTGGAAGGCTCGTCAGTCATCAGCACCACATCCGCCGCCTCAATCGCCGCATCAGACCCCGCGCCCCCCATAGCAATCCCCACGCCCGCGCGGGCCAGCACCGGCGCGTCATTGATGCCGTCCCCCGCAAACACCAGCTTCCCCTTGCCGGACACGGCCTTTTCCAGTTCCAGCAGCTTTTCAACCTTTTGATGGGGCAGCAGCCCCGCGTAAAACACATCAACTCCGGCCTCCCCGGCAACCCGCGCCGCAACAGCCTGCGCGTCCCCAGTCAGCATGGCGATACGTCGGACCCCCAAGGCCCTCAGCGCCGCGACCGCGGCCTTACTATCCCGCTTCAACTCATCGGCAATAACCAGATAGCCCGCATACGCCCCGTCCAAGGCGAGATACACCAGACTCCCCAGCGCTTCCGGCGCGGGATGGGCAATCCCCGCCTCGTCCAGAAGCCGCCCGTTCCCCGCCAGTACGCGCCTGCCGTCCATGAGCAGGCGGACGCCCTGCCCGGCAAGCTCCTCGCAGCCGGCGATCTTCTCCGGGAAGAATTCCCCCCCCGCGGCCCGGTATGCCTTTTGAATCGAAACGGCGATAGGATGGCTGGAATTACGCTCCGCATGGGCCGCATAGTACAGGAGTTCTTCTTTGGTTACGCCCGCAGCCGGAACAAGCTCTGTCAGGGTGAAGACCCCCTGGGTCAGCGTCCCGGTCTTGTCAAAGACCACGGTGTCCACGCTGGTCAGCGCGTCCAGGTAGTTGCCGCCCTTTACCAGAATGCCGTTCCGGGAAGCGCCGCCGATGCCGCCGAAGAAGCTCAACGGGATGGAGATCACCAGGGCGCAGGGACAGGACACCACCAGAAAGACCAGGGCCCGGCCCAGCCATTGGGAAAACTGCGCGTCCGGCAGAACCAGCGGCGGGACGCAGGCCAGGAGCACGGCGCACACGACCACCGCCGGGGTGTAGTACCGGGCGAATTTGGTGATGAAGTTTTCTACCGGCGCTTTGCCCCTCCCCGCATTCCGCACCAGGTCGAGTATCTTCGAGACCGTGGACTCACCAAAGCGCTTGGTTACCCGGACAGTCAAAAGCCCGCTGGTGTTAATCGAGCCGGACAGCACCTCGCTGCCGGGCTCCACGTCCCGGGGCAGGGACTCGCCGGTGAGCGCCGAGGCGTCCAGCGCGGAGCGGCCTTCGGTTACGATCCCGTCCAGGGGGACCTTCTCGCCAGGCCGCACGATGATGTGATCCCCCACGCTGACCGTTTCCGGCGATACCTTCCGGGATTCAGAGCCGGTTTGGAGATTCGCGTAGTCCGGGCGTATGTCCAGGAGCGCGGAAATGGACTTTTGGGAGCGGCCCACCGCGTATTCCTGGAAGGCTTCTCCGATCTGGTAGAACAGCATCACCGCCGCGCCTTCGGGGTACTCGCCGATGGCAAACGCGCCCACGGTGGCCAGGCTCATCAGGAAGTTTTCGTCAAAAATCTTCCCCCTGGCGATGTTTTTGAGGGCCCGCATGAGCACCTCGCCCCCGATGAGCAGGTAGCTTGCCAGGAACAGGGTGAATTCCGCCCGCCCGGAGAAACCGCCGGTCATGCCCAGGACAAAGAGGACGGCGCCCGCTCCCATACCAATACGGGAAAGCCGCCGCCGCCGCGTTTCCGCCGCTTTAGGCTGAATTCCATCCGCCGGCGGCGAGAGCATCACGATGGACGGCTCCAAGCGCCGCACCAGAGAACCGGCTTGGGCCGCGAGCCGGGACGCGGCTACGGCGCCGTTCATCTCCACAACGAGGCGGCGGTTTACCAAGTCAACCGCGGCGGACTTCACCCCCTTTAACGCGCTGACGCTCCGCTCGATCTTACCGGCGCAGACCGGACAGCAGAGCCCTTCCAGGATAAATTCTGTTTTTGTTAGCCCTTCCATCATTGAACCTCCATATATATAAACAATGAATAATTGACCACTCATTCAACTGTATAGACAAAAAAATTTGTTTTCTTCCATATAAAAACAACATGACCGCTCCTGAAACCCTACTTCTCACAGACATGGACAAGTCCTTGTTCAAAGACGTTGCCCACATGCTCGTCATCCAGAGTGTAGTAGACCACTTTTCCCTCGCGGCGGTTTCTGACGAGTCTGGTTTGCCGGAGGGTCCGCAGTTGGTGGGAGATGGCGGACTTGGTCATGCCCAGCAGCGCGGCAATGTCGCAGACGCACATGGGCGAATGCTGGAGCGCGCAAAGTATTTTGACTCTGGTGGAATCGCTGAAGACTTTGAAGAGGTCGGCCAAGTTGAGGAGGGTTTCATCGTCCGGCATACGGGCCCGGACCGAGGCGACCACTTCCTCGTGGATAACGTTACAATCGTACCGGTCAAGCTCGATGTTTTTGCTCTTCATAAGAACAATAGTTGAACATATATGCAACTTTGTCAAGCGGATA
>JAITHH010000196.1 GCA_031280065.1 Treponema sp.
CAAGGCGTGTCCTACACCATCGACACCATCGAGGACATCGAGAAACGATACCAGCCCCAAGGAAAACTCAGCCTCATCCTCGGAGACGATCTCGCCGGCGGCTTTCCCCAGTGGCGCGAGGCCCAGACCATCGCCCACCGCACGGACATCATCATCGCCCGGCGCATATCTGCCGCGCCCGTGTCCTTCCCCTTCCCCCACACCGCCCTGAACAATGGGATACTGGAACTCTCCTCCGCTGAAATCCGCGGCCGGATCAAAAACCAGGGCGCATGGCGCGCGCTCGTGCCCCAAGGCGCCCGGCTCATCATCGAAGACCGCCGGCTTTACGGCATTGACGGGGACAGCCCCGCCCCCGAAGCCCGGTTTCCCGCCCCGCCCGCGTGGAGCCTCATCGCCCGGGTGGAAGCCGCGGCCCAGGCCGAACTCAGCCCCGGACGCTTCCTCCATTCCCGGAACGCCGCGCTCCTGGCGCGGGACATCTGCGCCCGCTTCGGCCATGACCGCGCCTCGGCGTACCTGGCGGGAATCGCCCACGACATCTGTAAATCCCTGCCCCCGGATGAGCAGCTGCGGCTCATCAAACGGTATGATGAATCCCGGCCCCCAAAACTGAAGAAACGCTCCGGCGCGGGACTTCACGGCGAGGCCGGAGCGGTTTTCCTGCGCGAGCGCTTCGGCGTTACCAGCGAGGCGGTTCTGGAGGCGATCCGGCTGCATACCACCGGCGCGGAAGGCATGGGACCAATAGCCAAGGCGGTGTATATCGCGGACAAAGTTGAACCCTCCCGGCGGGACGTCCCCCCGGAACTGCGCGATCCGGCCCGCTACGAGAGCCTGGAGGCGTTTTTCGAGGCGGCGCTGGAGGCGAACGCCGCCTATCTCACGGCAAAACAAGTCGCGCTTGCTCCAGGAACCGTCCAGCTTCTGGAAACAGCGCGAAAAAGGAGAGCCCTCTGAAAGCGGCGAGAAGAAATCAAGTCGATGCCAGCCCCATTCTGCTGGCAATCATCCTGGCTTTGGTGATAACCGGCGTGTTCTTCACCTTCTGGGCCCTGCGCTCAGACCCGATTGAGGACGCCCTCACCGGCGACCGGGTGATCAACACGCTGTTCGTCCTGGAAGATCAGGGCAAGCCCCTGGCCTCCTATGTGCTCATGTACTACCCCGGCACCAAACGGGCGGCGGTATTCGACATACCCGGAGCGCTGGGGCTGATCATCAAGCGGATCAACCGCGTGGATCGCATCGACACGGTCTACGAGCCCCAAAAAGCCGCCGGCTATGAGGGGGAAGTTGAAGGACTGCTGGGCGTTGACATTAGCTTTACGATTGTCTTTGAAACCGGCAGCCTGGGGAAGTTCGTGGACCTCATCGAAGGGGTGGAGCTGTTCATTCCCTCGCCTGTGGAGGACTACGGCGCCCATCCGCCGGTGTTTTTCCCCTCCGGCCTGACCCGCCTTGACGGGGACAAGGCCCGCGCCTACATCACCTACCAGCAGGGCGAGGACGATGGCGAACTGGCCGCGTTCAGGCGGCAGCGCTTCTTCCTGGCCTTTATCAAGCGCCTGGGGGAGAAGAACGACGCGCTGAAACACAAAGCGGTGGCTCCTATTGCCCAGCCCCTGATGCGGACCAGCATGAACCAGCGGACGCGGTTCCGGCTCTTTGACGAGCTTGCGGTCATTGATACGGACCGGGTGAACGTCCAGTCGGTCGGCGGGAACGCCCGCGAGGTGTCCGGGCAGACCCTGATTTTCCCCTACTATGACGGCAGTCTGATCAAGGACATTGTGCGTGAATCCCTGGGCGCGCTGACCCGCCATGTGGAAGGGACCGGCACGGAGCGGGTCTTTACCGTGGAAGTGCTTAACGGCACGGGCGTCGCGGGCCTGGCGGGGAGAACCGCGGAACTCCTGCGGGGCTTCGGCTACGATGTGATCGCCATCGGCAACGCCGATTCCAGCGATTATGAGGCCACGCAGATCATCGACCGGGCCGGCTATGAGGATGTGGTCAGAACCTTTGCGGAGATAATCCGCTGCAGGCAGATCCGCTTTGAAGCAAACCCGCTGGAAACCGCGGATATGGGGATGAACCTTCAAAATTACGAGTACCGCTCGGATTTCACACTGATTATAGGAAGAGATTTTAATGGACGCTATGTTATCGGCAACTAACCCGGCCCCTGGCCGCGATTCCCTCAAAGAAACAGCCCTGGCATTGGGGGCTCTGCTCGAAGAACACCGGGGCGGCAGCGTAATGGTGCTGGACCTCAGAGAACTGAACGCCTGGACCGACTTTTTCGTGATCGCCACCGTAACGAGCAACGCCCACCTTCAGGGCCTGCAGCGGCACATCAAGGAATTTACCTCCCAGGAGGGCATCGAAATCCTCCACCGGCGGCGTAAAATCTCGCTGGATGATCAGTGGAACTTTGTTGATCTGGGCTCCATCGTGGTTCACCTGATGACTGCGGAGGCGCGGGCTTTTTACGAGCTGGAGCGGCTCTGGGGCGCTGAAACGTCCGCGCTCCGCTAAGGAAGCGCCGGCTGTAAGCCTGCGGCCCGCAGCCGGCGCTTCCGGCGGGGACACCGGTTATTCGTCATACTCCTCGTAATCCCCGTCCTCTTCATAGTCGTAGTCATCATCTTCGTAGTCGTCGTCTTCAAAGTCATCGTCGTCATCATCATCATCGAAGTCGTCTTCAAAGTCGTCGTCGATATCGTCGTCTTCGAAGCTGTCTTCTTCCACATCCTCATCGTCTCCTTCATCGCCAAAGAGAAGGAATGGATAAGGAACACCGTTACGCTGCCCGTCGGACACGGGGATCAGGGCCAATTCCTCCCCGGCACATCCGGGGGTATTCATGGGCTCGTATAGAACCATAGCTTTCTCCATTGAGTTATATTATCTCTTGAAACATAAGGGACATATTCAGTGTATGTCAACTGGTCCCCCTTTTTATCGGCATATTTTTCACTCTTTTTTGAAGAATTTGGCGGTTTTTTTGCGCTTTGGTAGTTCCATACAAAAATGTAGGTAAATAGCACAAGTTACGCTTTTGTATTTTATGCGGGCCCTCCGGGCTTTCAAAGACCGGCAAAAAAGGGGGGGACGCCCCCCTCGCTCCAGCCCTGCGGTCTTCCGCTGCCCCCCATGCAGGGCTGGACGCTGCGCCATCTCGCGTCCGAGTACCCCCGCAACGTCCCCGCCGGGGTCTTGTAATTGGCCGCGAAAGCGGCCTACCTTGAGGCCCCCCGGTCCCCCCTCTTAAGGGCCTTGGGGTCGCGCCCCCAGCCCTCCGCATAATTACTTTGGATGCATCTACCTTACCTGGCACGGGAATTGCTTCTATAATATACAACTACAACAACTCATCACGGAGGATTTATGAGCGGCATCGATTTTATCAAAACCCCAGTCGCGGAACTCTACGGCTCCAACTGCTTCTCTAACGCGGTCATGCGGGAACGCCTGC
>JAITHH010000031.1 GCA_031280065.1 Treponema sp.
CCCCAGACTTTGCCATCGATGTCCGTAATCGTGATTTCTAAAAACCGGGGCGCTTTGGGGTCGCGTTTCGCGGGTTCTGCCATGATATACTCCTCACAAATGATTGTTACCCCACAATGATACTTTTTTGCCGTCTCTCTGTCAACCAGCCACGTTGCCTCAAGAAAAATGTTACCGAAAAAAGGTCATGCCTCAAATAGTAAGGACGCCTGAGGGAGGGTGTCCGAATGGGGTTAACAATGCGCGGGAGACAGGCGGTAACGAGGGAATATAAGCCCCACTGCCAAAAAGCGGCAAAAAAAGACAAGCGGGCTTTGCTTGACGAATTCACCCGGCTCACCGGGTACCGCCGCAAATCAGAGCGGTCAGGCTGCTGGCGGCCAGGCAGCCCAAACCGGTCATGGTCTGCGGGAAAGGCACGGCGGTAAAAGTCAAACCCGAAAAGAAACGGCCCGCCAGCCGGAAGGGTAAGCGTATCCGCACCGGTGAGGTCATCCGCTGCCTCCGGCTAATCCGGGTGTTTTTCTGGTACAAATGCGGGAAAATCCTCGCGCCGCTGATGAGAGAGCTTATGCCCTTCACCGCCTCCCGGCCGGCCTTCGGCATCACTCCCGAAACCGCCGGACTGCTCTGCCGGATAAGTCCCGCGGCCATCGGCCGGCACCTGAAAACAGACAAGGCGGCCCTCAAAGTGAAGGGGGAAAGCCTCACCAAATCCCTGGATTCCCTCTCCAGCCGTATCCCTATCCGCACCTTCTACTCGGGCGCGGAGCGGAAAACGCCCGGTTTCCGGCAAACCGGCACCGTCCGCCGCTGCGGACAGGCCGCCCAGGGCCGGTATGCGTATACTTTGACCGCCACGGAGGTCTCTTCAGGCTGGATAGCACTCTATTCACTCCTCAATAACGCCCATAAATGGACGTTCGAGGCGTTATCGGACCTGAAAGCCTCCTCTCTGCTTCCCATCAGGGAGTTCCGCAGCGATAACGGCTCCGAATTTATTAACAGCGCCGCCGAAAGCTGGCGCAGACAGGAGCGCCTCGCCTTTACCCGCAGCCGCGGCCGCAAAAAAAACGATAACTGTTTTGACGGGCAGAAAAACGGCGCGGCGGTCCGTGAATATGCCGGTTACGACCGCCTCGCTGGCTGTGAGGAACAGGCCCTCCCCGCCGCCGTCTGCCGGCCCCTGGTTCCCCTGCTCAGTTTTTTCATGCCTGCCCAAAAGCTCACAAGCAAAACCAGGATCGGCTCCAAAGAAATCAAAGTCTATGACCGTCCGCGCAGCCCCTTCCAGCGGCTCAGTGAGTCGGAGGAACTGCCCGGGCAGATTAAGGACGCTCTGGCCGCTCAATGCGCCCTGTACAATCCGGTTGAGTTACAGCATAGTGTCAACAAGGCTATCCTGCGCCTGCGCCAGCGGCTTGCTCAGGTAAACCGTATTCAGACTCAGGAGCGGCTTTAGCCTTGGTAACATTTTCTATATGAGGCAGCCGGACCTTTCGGTAACATTTCTATTTGAGGCATCTCGCCAGCCATGCAAGCTCGACGCGGTCAACGCCGCAGGGCTTGGGGCCAAGATACCGCCCCTAGTTCGCGCTGTCCAGCACGGTAACACCCATCTCCTGACTTATCTTTCCCGCCCCCGCGCCGATACTAAAACAAGTACCATTGGGAGGGGAAATAGATGAACGAATATAACGGCCCGGTATTGACCGGCCTGCCGCCGGTGCAAACGCGCTTCAACACGGTGTGGGGCGCAGAGTATTTCCTGATGAATGAACCCTCATTCATCGGAAACCGCGACAACAAAAACTACGAGAAAATCATCCATATTATGGTGAATATCAGAAGCCGGAGGTTTTCTGCCTAAAACCGGATTCCCCGGAGGCTCAGGGTATCGCGGCGATGACACGCCGACCAATGCCCCTGCTCCGTCTCGATCAGCGGGGGAACCGTGCGGGCACATTCGTCTGCGGCGTAAGGGCAGCGGGGATGGAACACACAGCCGGAAGGAAGATGCAGCGGATTCGGCGCGTCCCCCTCTAGGCGTATCCGGTTCCGGGATTGAGCCGAATTGATCCCCGGAACCGCCGATACCAGGGCCTCGGTGTAGGGATGCAGCGGATGGTGCAGCAGTTCCCCGGTCTCCGCCTGCTCCACGATCTTCCCCAGGTACATCACGGCAATCGCGTCCGAAATGTATTCCACCACGGCAAGGTCGTGAGCGGCAAAGAGGAACGTCAGCCCCTTTTCGGCCCGCAGCGTCTCAAGCAGGTTCAAGACCTGGACCTGCACCGACACATCCAGGGCGGACACCGGCTCGTCAGCGGCGATGAGCCTTGGATTCGACGCCAGCGCCCGGGCAATGCCGATCCGCTGCCGCTGACCGCTGGAAAAATCGCGGGGAAAGCGGCGCATGGTCTCCGGGTTCAGGCCCACGTCCCGCATGAGGACGCTGACCCGGTCCTCAATCTCGGAATGCGGCAGCATCCGGTGAATCACCATGGGTTCGGCGATCAGGTCCTTCACCGTAAAGCGCGGATTCAGGGAGCTTGAAGGGTCCTGGAAGATCATGCGGATTTCCCGGTGATAGGGCCGCATCTGGGCGCGGTTCAATGCGGCGATGTCCACCAGGGCGCCGTCTGCGCTGCGGTATTCGATAGACCCCTGGGACGGCGTGTAGAGCCGCGCAATGCACCGGGCCGCGGTGGTCTTGCCGCAGCCTGACTCGCCTACCAGTCCCAGGACTTTGTTCTTTTCGATAGCAAAGCTGACGCCGTCCACCGCTTTGATGAATTGCCGCCTCCGCCTGAACAGGCCGCCCCCCACGGGGAAGTACATGTGCAGGTCTTTTACTTCAAGGCAGTTCTCCGCCACATTCGGTCTCCTCGTGTCAGATGCGCGAAAAGGGGGGGGGCACGCCCCCCTCGCTCCAGCCCTGAGGTCTTCCGCTACCCCCCCTGCGGGGGCGCCGCCCCCGCAACGCCCCCGCCGGGGGGCCCCGGCCCCCCGGACCCCCCGCTCGCCTCTGCGCCCTATTCTCCAATCCCGCCTCTCGCGGCCAGCACCATGAGCAGCGCAATGTCCCCCTGACGGACCCCGGGAATACGCGCCGCCTGCCCCACCGTCAAAGGCCGCACTTGGCGCAGCTTCTCCCGGGATTCCGCAGACAAGCCCCGCAGCGCCCCGTAGTCCAAACACGGGTCCAGCCTGATAGCATCCATCTTCCGCGTCCGTCCAGCGGCCCGGCCTTCCTTTTCGATATACCCCGCGTATTTGATGTCTAAAACCGCCCGTTCCAGCCATTCAGCAGGACAGGCGGCCAGCTCCGGCGCATAGGGCATGAGGGCTTCCAAGGACACCGCCGAATCCCGCAGCGCCCGCTCCAGACTTTCCCCCGCATGGGGGCGCAGGGCCAGGGCCGCGCCGGTGGCTTCCTGCTCCCCCAGGCCGGGGGTCTTCCGGCTGCGGAGCAGACCGCTTATCGACTCCAGGGCCTCCCGCTTTTCCAGAAAACGCTCCCAGCGTCCGCGATCCGCCAGCCCCAGTTCCCGGCCCTTGGGCGTGAGCCGGGCATCTGCGGTGTCGTGGCGCAGAACCAGACGATGTTCAGCCCGGCTGGTGAACATCCGGTAGGGCTCCTTCGTGCCCAAGGTCGTAAGGTCGTCTATGAGCACCCCGATATACGCCTCGTCCCTGCCCAGAACCAGCCCTTCGCGCCCCGCGTGTTTCATGGCCGCGTTGATCCCCGCCATGAGCCCCTGGGCAGCCGCTTCCTCGTAGCCGGAACTGCCGTTGGTCTGCCCCGCGGCAAAGAGCCCCTCCAGGCGCTTGGATTCCAGCGTGGGGTAGAGGTCCAGGGGGTCCAGGTAGTCGTACTCCACCGCATAGGCGGGCCGGACGATCCGGGCCTCCTCCAAACCGGGGATGCTGCGGATGAATTCACCCTGTACGTCCTCCGGGAGGGAACTGGAAGCGCCGTTCATGTACATCTCGCCGGTGGAAAGCCCCTCCGGTTCGATGAATATGTGGTGCCGTTCCCGCTCCGGGAAGCGGACCACCTTGTCCTCGATGGAGGGACAGTACCGGGGCCCCGCGCCGGTGATCTTTCCGCCGTAGAGGGGGGAACGGTGAATGTTCTTGCGGATGATCTCGTGGGTCTTGGGGCTGGTATAGGTGATCCAGCAGGGAACCAAAGGCCGGTCCAGGGCCGCGCCGGGGGCGGTATCAAACGAGAAGGGCCGGGGCGCTTCGCCGTCCTGCCGCTCCAGCCGGGAATAGTCGATGGAATTCCCCGCGAGCCGGGCGGGTGTGCCGGTCTTGAGCCGCCCCAGGGGAAAGCCCCGCTCCCGCAGCCGCGTCCCCAGGCCCAGGGCGGCCTCCTCTCCCAGCCGGCCCTGGGGCGCGTCGTACTCGCCGATGAAAATTCTTCCTTCCATAAATGTTCCAGCGGCCAGTATGATTGCGGAGGCGGAAACGCCACGCCCCCGCCGGGTGATTACCCCTTCCGCCCGTTTCCCGTCATGGGAGACCAGCAGGTCCGTAACGGTGTCCATGAAGATTTCAAGTCCCGGCTGATTTTCTACCGCAGCCCTGGCCGCATTCTGGTAGGCGGCCTTGTCCGCCTGGGCCCGGGGCGCTTGCACTGCGGGCCCACGGGAGCGGTTCAGCACCCGGTACTGGATCATGGTCCGGTCGATCAGCTTGCCCATCTCCCCGCCCAGGGCATCCACTTCCCGGACCAGGTTACCCTTGGAAAGCCCTCCCACCGCGGGATTGCAGGACAGGGCCCCGATGCGGTCCGGGTTCTGGGTGATGAGGAGCGTCCGCAGGCCCAGCCGGGCCGCAGCCAAAGCCGCCTCGATTCCCGCGTGTCCGCCTCCAACCACGATGCAGCCGTAGTCAGCAACTCTCATAAAATACCTCCAGAAAAGGACCGCCTCAGAAATTCACTTTGGATTCTATTGTATATTTCCCGCTCTGTACCGGTATACCCTCTTTATTGTTGGCATTAAACAGAGACATACTGCAAATCCCAGTTGACGCGCTCATAGAATAACAATATAATGCTTAAAAAGAAAGCAAAAATGGATACATCAATAACGAAAGATGCCCAAATAGCAAAACTATGGTCCCAGTTTCACCGTTTATCCAAGGATGATCAAAAGGTAGTCATCGCCCTTTCACAGTACATTCGTGATTTAGAGGAAAATTCCGTGCCCTCGAAAGCGCCGTCAAGCAAATCTTCAGGATATGGTCTTTCATCTGGCAGGGAATAACACAGCGGGCGGGGATAGGCAGGGATAAAGCGCCTCAAACAAAGCGGCGCGCCAGGCCGGAACGTAAATGGAAGCACGGTGAGGAGCTGAGACGTATTGGGCAGCAGGATGTTACAACAAGGTGATAAACAACCGTCAATCGGGGGAAGGCGCGTGTCCGTTTCGCGGATCCGCCGCCGTGTGCTCAATGCGTTTTGCGTGGTTTCCGCTGTCCCCTCTGCGGGCGCGAACCCCCGGCTGGCTTGGCTGCGCGCCCATTACCAACAACGCGCCTGGCGGGCGGGAGGTCTGGGGGGACGTGTCCCCCCAGCGGGGGTATGGGGGCGGTGCCCCCATAGCGCGGGGCAGACTCTCCGGCCAATTTTGCCAATGGGATGGGGTTTTTACCCCGTCTTGTTATATCCATAGCCAATTGAATTAACTAAATTAGTCAATT
>JAITHH010000035.1 GCA_031280065.1 Treponema sp.
ATGTTCACTAACCACTCCCCATCTCCCAACAAGCGTGGTATACTTGAAAAATAACCTGAAAGAGGAGAAGCATGAACAAGATCATATCCAAGAAACAGTTATCCGCCGAGGTATATGAAATGGAAGTGGAAGCCCCCCTCATCGCCCGGGCGCGGAAGGCGGGGCAATTCATCATCGTCCAGATCGACACCGATTGGGGTGAGCGCGTCCCCCTGACCATCGCCGACGCCGACCCGGAGGCTGGTACGCTCACCATGGTGTTCCAGTCTGTGGGCGCCACGACCCATAAGCTCGCCGTCAAGGAGCCGGGGGAGTACGTGGAGAACATCCTGGGACCCCTGGGGAATCCCACCCACATCGAGCGCTTCGGCACAGTGGTGTGCGTGGGCGGGGGCATCGGCGTGGCGCCCCTCTACCCCATCGTGCAGGCCATGAACGCCGCAGGCAACAAGGTTATCGTGATCATCGGGGCGCGGACCCGGGAGCTGGTGATCTTCGAGGAGCGGATGCGGCGGTATGCCAGCGAGCTGACCGTGGTTACCGACGACGGCTCCTATGGCAGGAAGGCCCTGGTTACCGAGCCGCTCAAGGAGTATTGCGCCCAAGTGAATCCCGCCATGACCGTGGCCATCGGCCCGCCTATCATGATGAATTTCTGCGAGAAGACCACCGCGCAGTTCGGCGTTCCCATCATGGTCTCCCTGAATACCATCATGATCGACGGAACAGGCATGTGCGGCTGCTGCCGGGTTATCGTTGGGGATGAGACCAAATTCGTCTGCGTGGACGGCCCTGAATTCGACGGCCATAAGGTGGATTTCGAGAACATGATGATCCGGATGCGGGCCTTCAAACCGCAGGAAGACGCGGATCACCATGCCTGCCACATTGGGCTGGGGCTGCCGCCTCATACGCCGCCCGCACCCCCAGCGGGCGGTCCCAGCGGACAAAGATAGGAGTGTTTATATATGGAAGAAAATATGAAAACCAGAGAACAGCTTGAAGCAGAAGCCGGGGCGCTCCTGGCATCTATCGAAGAACGTAAGCAGGCCGGGGGCCTCAAGGCCAAAGACCGGCTGGCCATCCCCCCCCAGGAGATGCCCGCCCAAGCGCCGGCAATCCGGGCGCGGAACGTGAACGAGGTGGCCCTGGGCTACGGCGAGAACCAGGCGCGGCTGGAGGCGGAACGCTGCCTGTCCTGCAAGAACGAGCCCTGCGTCAAAGGCTGCCCGGTGAATGTTCCCATCCCCCGGTTCATCGCCGAGATTCAGCGGGGCTGCTTCAAGGCTGCGGCGGACATTATCAAGGAAACCAACCTGCTCCCCGCAGTGTGCGGGCGGGTCTGCCCCCAAGAGAAGCAGTGTCAGCTTGAATGTACCCTGGGGAAGAGCCTCAAAAGCGTGGACAAGGCCGTGGCCATAGGCCGGCTTGAGCGCTTTGTGGCCGACCGGGAGCGGGAACAGGGCGAGTCCGCCGTACCGGCAATAAAACCCGCGACGGGCAAGCGGGTAGCCGTCATCGGTTCGGGCCCTGCGGGGCTCACCGTGGCTGCGGACGCGGCGCGGGAGGGCCACGAGGTGTCCGTGTTCGAGGCGTTCCACAAGCCTGGGGGGGTGATGGTCTACGGCATCCCGGAATTCCGGCTCCCCAAGGCCATTGTCCAGGCCGAGGTGGAGACCCTTGCCAAGATGGGGGTGCAGCTCGAAATGAACTTCCTGGCAGGCCGGACCCGGACCATCGAAGATATGCTGGGGGAAGGCCGTTACGACGCGGTGTTCATCGGCGCGGGCGCGGGGCTGCCCAAATTCCTGGGCTGTCCCGGCGAAAACCTGGTGGGGGTGGTCAGCGCCAACGAGTACCTGACCAGGGCCAACTTGATGAAGGCCTACGACTCCAGCCGCGCGGCCACGCCCATCTACCAATCCCGGATCGTGGCGGTCATCGGCGGGGGCAACGTGGCCATGGATGCGGCCCGCATGGCCTTGCGCCTGGGCGCGGAGCAGGTGCACGTGATCTACCGCCGCACCCGGAACGAGATGCCCGCCCGGGCGGAAGAGGTGGAACACGCCATGGAAGAGGGGATTGTCTTCAACTTTCTACGGAATCCCAACCGCTTTCTGGGGGACGCGCAGGGCCGGGTTACGGGCATGGAACTCCAGCGCTTTGAACTGGGCGCGCCGGACAGTTCAGGCCGCCGGAGCCCGGAGGCTATTCCTGATTCGGCCTATGAGTTTCCCTGCGACACGGCGGTTGTGGCCTTGGGCAACGAGTCCAACCCGCTGCTCCCCAGAACTACCAAGGGCCTAGAGACGGACCGGAGGGGCCGTATTGTGGTGAATTCCGGTCAAAAGACCGCTTTGGAGCGGGTATATGCCGGGGGGGACATTGTGCTGGGCGCTGCCACGGTGATTCTGGCTATGGGAGAGGGCCGCCGGGCCGCGGCGTCAATCAACGCGCTGTTAGCGGAATAACGAGGGGCCGGGTAAGGGGGGCACGCCCCCCTCGTTCCGAACCCTCCGGGTTCTCCACTACCCCTCTGCGGGGGTGGAACCCCCGCACCGCCACCGCTCCAGTGATTCCAGCATGAAGGCGCGGATGTCCATGTCATAGACCCGGCGAAGATTCCCTCCGTCCAGAACCGCTTCCAGCGGCCCCTGCGCCTCAATAAGCCCCTCGCGCAGCAAAACCGCGCGGTCGCCGAAATAACGGGCCAGGTTGAGGTCGTGGAGCACCCCAATGACAATCCTGCCGCGCTCCCGCGCCCATTGCTTCATTGAGCGCAGTAATGCTGCCTGGTGTTTTAAGTCAAGGTGATTAGTAGGTTCGTCCAGCAGAATAACCGCAGGGTCCTGCACAAGTGTTTTGGCGAGAAATACCCTTTGAAGCTGCCCCCCGGAAAGCTCGCTGATCATCCGGTTCTGTATGTCCGCAAGGTCCAGCTTGCCGATGGTGTCCGCGATAACCGCCCTGTCTTCCGCGCACAGATTTTTCAAAAAGCCGCCGCTGTAGGCATACCTTCCCAGCGATACCGTTTCATAGACCGTGTAGGGAAAGTAAACCTGCGCGGTCTGCCCCATAAGGGCGATTTTCTTTGCCAAATCTTTTCTGGAAAAAGCGGAGATGTCCGTTCCGTCCAGCGTAACCGAGCCGCGATAGCCGATGATGCGGGCCAGCGACTTTAAGAGCGTACTCTTCCCGCAGCCGTTTGGCCCCAGGATGCACAGACACGATCCCCGGTCAGCAGTAAAACTGACGCGCTTGATAACATCACCGCCGCCGTAGCCCGCGTGGAGGTTATTCACCGTCATCATTGGCTGGTCCTCCGCCGCCTCAAATACACCCAGGCGAAGAACGGCGCGCCGATGAGGGCGGTTACGGCTCCAACCGGAAGCTCAGAGGGCGAGATAACCGTTCTGGCAGTGAGGTCGGTTATCACCATCAGGGAGCCGCCGAGCATGAACGACAGGGGAACCGCAAAGCAGTGCCGCGAGCCAATCAGCCGCCGCGCCGCGTGGGGCGCGATGAGGTCAACAAACCCGATGACCCCGCTCAGGGCGACCGCCGCGCCGGTGAGCGCCGAGGCGAATACCAGCAGGTGTTTCCGCACGTGTCCGGCTTCCACGCCCGCCGACTTTGCGTCATCGTCGCCGAAGGTAAGAATGTCCATTTCCCTGGTATAACGCAGAATTCCCGCGCTTCCGATGACAAAGAAGGGCAGCAGCAGTGTTACGGAAAGCCAGCCGCGCATCGCAAAACTGCCCATCTGCCACAGGACGATGCGTTTTAAGTCATCGGAAAATACCGCGTTCAAGGTCGTGAGCGCGGCCCCCACAAAGAGCGAGAAAACCATGCCGCAGAGAATAATGGTGCTGCTGGACATTGTTTTGTCTATCCGGGAGGAAAAGAAAAGCACAAAAAATACGCTCATCAGGCCGGAGACGAAACCCGCCAGGGGCAGGGTGAATGAGCCGATAACGGGAATCGAGAGGCCGCTGACCATCACGATTCCCGCGCCCAGGGACGCGCCGGAGGAAACCCCCAGGATATAGGGCGACGCTAAGGGATTGCGCAGCACGGATTGAGTTACCGCGCCGCCCGCCGCAAGGCAGCCGCCCGCAAGAAACGCGAGGAGCGTCCTGGGCAGCCGCAGCAGCCATACTATCGAAACATCTTTCGGGTCAATGCCGTCTCCAAGGGGAAGACGAAAGACTTTATGCGCGATGATCAGCAGGGTATCTTGAAAGCTGATCCCCGAACTTCCCAGGGATGAAGCCGCGCCGATGATGAA
Organism: Treponema sp.; assembly: GCA_031280065.1. The sequence continues at coordinate 4,289 of JAITHH010000035.1, forward strand.
CAGCGATACGGCTAATCCGGCAATGAGCGCGGCCTTACTTTTCACCGGCGTCCGCTGCGGCATCTGCCGTAAATGCTTCCGGGTACACGGCTTCCGCCATTTGCCGCAGGGCAAGGACGATGCGGTATGAGGGCCGCACCGACGAATCCGTGTCGATCTGGTATACGCGGCTGTTTATCACCGCGCTGATATGCTCAAAGCCGGGCCGTTTTTTTATTTCTCCAACGGGGTCTTCAATGTAATTCACATTGGTGAGGATCACGTCGGGGTTCCGCCCGATGATCACTTCCGCGCTGGGACTGACGATCCAGTTGTCGTTTTCAAAAATATTTACCCCGCCGATGACCGCGATCATGTCGTTAAGGTAGCTGTCCTTTCCAAAGGTAAACATTTCAGGCGCGGCGGATATTTCAAAGTAGACCGATCTTTTCTGCTCAATGCCTGCGGCTGATTGGGCGATTTGGGCAATCTCCTCTTGCATGGACCGGACGAGCGCGTCTCCCCGCTCCGGTACGTTCAGGAGGTCCGCGACAAAGGCAATGTCTTTGTAAATATCGCCGATGCTTTTGCTCATGGAGATATACGCCACGGGGATTCCCATTTCCCGCAGCAATTGGAAGGGGTCTTCTCCAGTACCGGTGGCGTTATGTCCGTTGGCGATGATGATATCCGGTTCCAGTTTGACCAGCGCCTCCGCGTCGGGGTAGAAGAAGTCGAGGAGGGGAATGTTTGGGGGGATGCCTGCTACATTCGCCGAGTGGCGGTCTACGGCGATGAGTTTGTCCGCCATGCCAAGACCGGCGATGATTTCTGTGTTCGAGGGCGCGGTGGAGACGATCCGGCTGATGGGTTTTTGGATGGTGAGCGGTCTTCCGGTGCGGTCGGTTATTTCCCTGCCGCCGCGTTGAACGCATCCCGCCGCAATAATAGACACCAGCAACAGCACAGCAATTTGACAGCAAAGCTGCCCTAGGGGGGGGTGCGGGGGCAGCGCCCCTGCCGATATTCTTTTACACATCAATATACCCTGCTTTTAAATGGAATTTCTTTTACCCCGTGATTCTTGTTTAACCGCAAGGCCAGCGAGTAAAAGTACCCCGAATAGACATTCACCAAATCAAAAAGAATCCCGTCAACGCGGTTTCCCTGCTGCTGATAGCGGCTTAAAAGCCGTACCAGCGTTTTACATTTACTGCGTATCACGTGGCTGTAGGCGGCGGACGCGCAGCCCTGGGGCACGAGGAAGGTCAGGCCGCCGTCTTTGGGAAGCGCGTCCCGTGCCGATGCTTGAAGCCGCTCTGTCTTTTCCAAAAGCCATGCCAGTTCCTCCGGCGTTACCGTCACCCTGGTGCGCAGCGAAGGGTTTATATGGTACATGAGTTCGTTGATCCGGGTGAGGTCATCGGCAAGGTCAGGGTACGCAGACAGATCAGTATCGTCAAGCAGGGAGCGCAGTAATCCTATCATGCTTGCAATCTCGTCGGTAAGCAGTTCGAAATCGCATTTGAGGTCGGCGGCGTCATCATACAAGAACGAATAGGCTAGGTATTTGCTCATTATTCCTCCCCGGTTAGCATAAGATGGATACGCGCCCCAAGGGTCAGGGTAAAGCCGGGCATCGGATAATCCTTAAACGACTGATACTGAAAGTTCAGCAGGTTGCGCATGACCGCATAAACCGTAAAACGCTCACCAATGCGCTGATTGATATTCAGCGAAAGGAAAAAATACGGGTCCAAAACCGTGATAAAGTCTTCGGCGACCCGCTCCGCTTCATAAAAGCCGGAAAGGGCGGCGAAACCGGTCTTCCAGGCCAGTTCTGTTCTGAATCCCGGACGGTGAATGGGCATATAGGGAATCCGCTTATCCGACGCAAAGGTAAACCCATAAGCGAGCAGATAACTCATCATGTACTGATACGACAGGGAAAGTTTCAGGTTTTGGAACGGACCGCGTTCCAGGGGCAGGGACAGGGCCGCGCCGGCGTCCGCGCCGTAAAAAAACGCGCCGCCAACATTGCGGGGCCGCCCATTGTACCAGTGAATCGAATTATCGTACCATTGGGCATACCCGTTTCCGTCAAGGCTGATGCGCCAGTTCCGCTGCGTTGTGTGATTCCACGATGCGCCGAAATCTTCGCCCCAGCCGTCTTCGCTCTTCAAACCGGGATTCCCCCATTCGCCGCTTCCCTGCCAGTAGAGGTCAACCATATCGGGGATTTTGTAGCTGCGGAAATAGTTGTTCCGTATTTCCAGGGATTGCGCCGGTTTCCAGAGCAGGCCGAGTTTGGGCACAAGCGCCGGTTCTCCGCTGTTTTGAAACGCCGCTTTTATCGAAGGAACCAGGGTGAAGTCACGGCGGGGGGACCACTCAAGCCCCAGACTGACGCCTCCTTCGTGCCGGTCGTGAAACGCACGGGTTTCAACAAAGCTGTAACGGTAATCGGCGGCGGCCCGCAGTGCAAGGCGGTCAGCGGGATACCAGGTCCAGCGGTTGACGCCGGTGATGCCGTGCGCGGCAGTAACCGCGCTGCCGCCGGACATATCCTGGCGCTGCATGAGGTGGCTTAACGATGCTTCCATTGCCAGGGTGTCGTGAAAGGCCCGGGGCATTTCAAACATGACATTTTCTCTGCTGGCAATATCGGAAAGTTTATCGTACTGTTCGGAATAGCCGCTTTTGGGGATGTTCTTGTCCCCGCAGTAAACGTGTCCGTTCACGATAAGTTTTGAAAGATCGGCGAATTCCCGGATGTATGCGGCGGTAACGCCGGTGTCCCAGATTTCGTTGTTTTCCTTGCGCCGGGTTTTTTGGAAACGGCTGTCCCAGTACAAAAAGTGATTGGCGGCGCGGTTGGCGAACCAGTTGATATTCCAGGAGCCGTTTTGAAGGCCCATATCCGCCGCAAGGGAGATATTCTGCGTGTCAAAGAGGTCTTGGAATTGGGGCGGCTGATCTCCCGCCTGCGGTTTGTAGTATGCGCCGGGCATGGCGGACATATTGGAAACGCCGCCTGATATGCGCAGTCCGGGCGGGCGCTTCTTGACCGTGATGATGTTGATTACGCCGCCGATAGCGCCCGACACATTATAGCGCGAATCGGAGCCGCCATAGATGATTTCTATCCGTTCAATGGCATGAATATCGATCTGGCTGTAGTCAAATTCACTTGAAGCGGGGGAGGCGGCGGGCGCGCCGTCGATAAGAAACGCGACCCGCTCGGCGTCGAAGCCCCGCAGGTTGATGTCCCCCTGACTGCCGTAGGGTCCATACCGGGCGGTACTCAGTCCGGCGGTTTCTTCCAGGAGCGCGGCCAAGTCCGGGGCGTTTGCCTTTTCAATTTCTTCTTTGGTGATGACCTTCATCTGCTGGGAGGCTGCGCGGGTTCCCACGACGGTGAGTCCGTTTTCCGCTTCCATGTCCGGGGCCCCGTCCCAGTCCGCTTGGTCCGCAGGCGGATCGCCGCCTGCTCCGGCGGGGGCGTCCTGGGCGCGGGCCGGGTACGCAAAGAGGCACAGGCAGAGCAGGGCCGGGGCGATTCGGGTCATTGCTGTTTTGCGTAAGCAGATGGCATAGTCACGTAGGTATCAAGCTTATCCAGGGTAAACGCGGTCTTTGCCGCGGCCAGCGTTTCTTTCTCAGATCGAGAATATGAATCCGTAGAGTCTGCGGTGGCGGAAATTTCCATGGAAGATTCACTGATATTGGTTAAATAAACAGCGCGGAAATTCCCAAGCGGCTCAACCGGATCTCCTACTGGCTGGAAGGTTTCTTGGTCATATTCATAATACGCCGGTTTGCCATCATCGGTGTATTCGATGATCAT
>JAITHH010000074.1 GCA_031280065.1 Treponema sp.
CGTGTATCTGTTAGGGGGGAAACACTATGCCTTTTGCGCCATAGACCCCTGCACCAAAGAGGCGGTGATACATACCGCTTCCTCCCCCTCAAGCAGGAACGCCAAAGCCGCTCTGCAAAAAGTGACCGCCCGCTTCGGAACGGGCATTGCCGTCGTCAACGACAACGGAAGCGGGAACATGAAGGACGCCGAGAGCTATCCGGCCTCCCTGGGTATTACCCAATACTGGACGCGTCCCAAATCCCCCAAGGAAAAACCCTTTGCGGAGCGGCTTACCGGCACGCTTCAGCGGGAATGCCTTGATTATCATTATGAACCAATGAACGTTGGAGAATTGCGGAAGGTCGTGGATTCCTGGCTGGACAAATACCATTTTTACCGCACCCATGAAGCCCTGAACTTCTTGACTCCCGCAGAGTTTTCCGCCACTCTGGGGCTATCCATTCCCAGAGTTGGAGTGTCCTAAAGGTAGTGAGTACGGACAGCCCTTTTGACAAGCCTTCCCCGGGCGGGTATGCTTAAAGCGGAGGCTGTGTATGGCAATAATTACGATTTCACGGGAATTGGCCGCCTTGGGAGATGAAACCGCCCAAGAATTGGCAAAACGGCTGGGCTGCCGCTTTGTGGACAAGCAGAGCCTGGAAGCCCGGATCAAATCCTACGGCATAGCCGGGCGGAAATTCGAAAAGTACGATGAGCGTAAGCCAAGCCTGTGGGCCTCGCTCTCCCAGGACCGGGACGAGTATTTTCACTACTTAAAAACCGCGATGCTGGCCGAAGCCGGAGAAGGCAGCGCCGTCTTTATCGGCAGGGGGGCCGGCGCGGTCTTCAAGGGAATGCCGGGACTCGTATCGGTGTTTCTGGTAGCGCCGCTTGAAATTCGCGCCGAACGGGTAAAAAGCTACTTCCACTGCGACGACCGGCGGGCCCGGCAGATTATCGAACAGAGCGACCGCGACCGGGAAGGTTTTCACCGGAACTTCTTCAACATCGAGTGGAAGGACTCCGCAAACTACCACCTGACCCTCAATACCGGGCACTTGCACCCGGCGGTGTCCGCGGAGCTTATCCAGTATCTGCGGGATCAATCGGTCGATGATGACGCGGAGGAGCGGAACAGCCAGCGGCTCAAGGAGATGACCCTGGGGCAGCGCGTGGTACACCGCATCCTTTATGAGAAAGCCGTGAACATTCACTTCCTGGAGGCGGCGGTTTCTGGAACGACGGTAAGTCTCTATGGCGTGGCCAACTCCCCGGCCCTGGTGGAAGCGGCGGTTTGCGCGGCCCGGGAAGCGGCCTCCGGCGCCGAGATACGCCCTGAGATTCAGGTTGTTCACGAGTACGGCATCGTGCCTTGAAACGCCCAGAGCAGCCATGGACTTTGAACGTTTCTATGCGGCGAGGGACGCCCTCTACTTTGCCGCGCTGCTGGCGGGGCTTGTTCTGGGATGCGTGTGCCGTATATGCGGATTTCGGACCGCCCCCGCGCACCGCCGCCGGCTGATTACCGCCGGACTGTGCATCCTCAGCGCCGCGGTTGCGGCTCTGGCATCCGCCCTGGTGTTCGCGGGGAATTCACCCTGGAGTCTGAAACCCCTCATCCTGCCGTGCTGCGGGGCCGCTGGGCTTACGGCGCTGGCCTTCCTGTTTCCCCGGGCGGTTGCCGTGCCCCTCGTCGTGCTGGGGGGCTTATTCACCGTATGGCTGGGGTATTCATTCCTCCGTTTCCCCCCGTTTCCTTCGGAGGAAACGCCGGCGGCGTCGGTCATCAACATGGGAGGGGGCGTTTTTTCCCTGGACGCGCCGGACTATGAAAAGATACGGATCAAGGATGACGGTCTGTCCCTGGATTTCTCTGCCGCTTCGGTGCGCTACGGCGAGTGTTTCCCCCTTATCGGCGGGATTGCCCGGGGCGGACTCTCCGCTATCCGCCGGGGAGAGCTATTGCTGATTCCGGCAGGGGGAGCGTCTTTCTTCGAGCGGTACTACGCCCGGTTTCCCCCTGAGCCGGGCCCCTGGGCGGTGAGCTGCCGGCGTTACGAGGCCCGTCTGGACCCCGCCGCCATCCCTCCCGGTATGGTAAAGACGCTCTTTCTGGCGGAAAATACCGAAGCCGCCGGTTTGACCTTCCATTAAACGAAACCGCAAGCGGTTTATTGACAGGCTGCGGGAGGAAAGAACATACTGTTCTTATGACCCTTGCTGATAAGCTCACCGCGTTTCGTCTGGTGTTAGCGCCGGTTTTTTTCCTGGTATACCGTTTTCCCGTGTCAGGCGGGGCTCCGCTCTGGTCTTTCCAGGGGGGAGGCTGGACCATTCCGGTTTTGTGGGCGCTGTTTGTCATTTCCGAACTCACCGATTTGGCGGACGGCAAGGCGGCCCGGGCCCGGAACGAGGTCAGCGATTTCGGTAAACTATTCGATCCCTTTGCGGATGTACTGGTCAGGATCACCTATTTTCTGTGTTTTGTGATGGATGGAATACTGCCGGTCATGCCGCTGCTCCTGATCTTATACCGTGAGTTCGGCATCCTTTTTTTACGGATACTGATGATGAAGCGGGGAATTGCGATGGGCGCACGGATGGGGGGGAAGATCAAGGCGGTTTCCTACATGATCGCCGGGATTGCCGCCCTCTTTGTCTTTAGCGCTGAACGGCTGCGGCCCGCCGCAAGTCTTCTGCCCGGTCTGCGGCTTGCCGCTCTTGCGCTGTTTGTTATTGCAACGGCGATTGCCCTGATATCATTCGCTGACTACCTGGGGGTCTATAAAAAACAGGCGGGGGGCGTCCCCCCAATGCTTAGTTAAGCTGCAAATGCCAGCAATTAACGCCGTCGACGGTTTCATCTTTTATAGAAACCCCATTGCCGGATAACCAATTCTTCACTTGTTGTGTTGACGGGGCAATATCGACCGCGTCTCCGGTCAAATGCCTCGATACATAAGAACCTTGGGA
>JAITHH010000097.1 GCA_031280065.1 Treponema sp.
AGGGTAACTTCCGCCCCGCCGAGGATCAGGGGAAGCCCGTAGTCCTCGCTGCGCCGGAAGAGCGTGGTCAAGCCCAGGCCCCGGAGGAGCCGGGCAAAGCGGGCCACCCCGTAGACCCGGAGCGAGCGCACTGCGGGGATGTTGAGGGAGCGGGCCAGGGCCTCATCTGCGGGGACCGCGCCCAGGTAATTCCGGCTGATGTTCTCCGGGCTGTAGCTTCCCATCCTGGTGGGAATGTCGCTGACCAGGGCCGCCGGGAGCAGATCCCCCGAATCGAGCATGGCCGCGTAGAGGAAGGGCTTTAAGAGGCTCCCGGAACTCCGCGCCGTGCTGATTAAGTCAACGGCGCCAGCGCTGGGTGAATCCACGTTACCCACATAGGCGGCGGTTTCTCCGGTGGGGGTGTGGATGATCAGGCACGCGCCGTTCAGGATGCCGTTCCCCGCGAAGCGCCCCGCCGCCCGTTCCATGATAAGCCGGGCCCGCTCCTGGACGCCGAGGTCGAGCGTGGTACGGAAGCGGCCCGCGTACTTGGGGGAAGCGGACGCCTTGAACGCCGCCAGGCCGCCGTGTTCCCGCATCAGGCGGGCGAGGAGGTGCGGCGCCTCCTGCGGCAGGGGGAGGGGATTCCCCGGAAGGGCTTCGGCCTTGGCCAGGGCGAGGGTTTCCTGGTCAAAGCGCCCTTGGGCGGCAAGTTTGTCCAGCAGGGCGTCCCGTTTTGCCTTGAGCCGTTCCCGGTTGCGTCCGGGGTGGATGAGGCCGGGGCTATTGGGCAGGACGGCGAGGACTGCGGCCTCGGCCCAGGACAGGTCTTCGGCTTCGCGGCCAAACCAGCGCCAGCTTGCCGCTTCGAGGCCCACCACGTTTCCGCCGAAAGGGGCGTTGGCGGCGTACAGGGCGAGTATTTCGTCCTTGGAACAGGCGAGTTCCAGCCGCAGGGCGAGTACAGCTTCGACTGCTTTCTCAAAAAGCCCGCGCCGGGGGGCGCGTCCTTTGGCGCTGCGGGCCAGGCGGATGGTTTGCATGGTGAGGGTGGAAGCCCCGGACACGGTTCTCTGTGCGCGGATGTTCTGGACGAGGGCCCGGCATAGGGCCAGGGGGTCGATGCCGGGGTGGAAGCGGAAGCGGCGGTCTTCGGCCTGGATGAGCGCGGCGGTGAATTTTTCGTTGAGGATTTTGCCAGGGGGGAAGCGCCATTGGCCGTCGAAGGCGGCGAGCGCGCCCAGGAGTCGGCCTTCGCGGTCTTCGAGCACCGGGGAGTAATAGGGATCGAACAGGGGATCAGGCAGCGAAAGAAGAAACATCAAAAAAAGAACCAGAAACGCGAAGAGCCAAAGCCGCCGGGGGGCGCGGGGGGCTCGAACCTTCGGCTCGCGGGCCCCCCGCACTCTTTTCTTACCGTTTGCCGGGGATGAGTGCGCGGATCGATTCATCATACATGGCATACGCATGGATCGCGGGCCGGAAGTAATTCCCCTCGTAAGCCCGGTTCACCCGGAAACTCAAGGTTTTCGACTGCCCCCGGCCCAGGTCAAAGTAACTCATCACCCGGTCGTCCCGTATGTCCTGGTACTTGAAACCGGAATCATCATCCCCGCCCGCCAGCCGGTAATTGATAATCTCCCACGACGCGGGAAGCGGCGCTACCAGAGCAACTTCCGGCACAGCCTGGGCAAAGGAATTCCGCACGGTGATCCGTATCTCCATATCATCCCCGGCTTTGAGGGAAGCCGGATCGACCGCATTCCCGTCCATGTCCCGGTACTCGGCGCTCAAGACCAGCCCCTCGGCAAGCGCGGGTTCAGCCCCCTCTTCGGGAAGCCCCTTGACCGTAACGCGGGCATAAACCGGAAACGCCGAACGGTTTTCCAGGGAGAACTCACCGGAAGAACCGGCAAGGCTCCCCGCGTCCACGCTCGCTGATGCGGTCTGGAACACCGCGCTCCCCCGTTTCCCCCCAAAGCTATAGTTCACGTCCGCCGGAACGGATGCCGGGGAAGCGCCCATGTAGGGAGTCATGGCGATAAGGGCATAGGCGGTTTCCTGGGTGGACAGCCAGGATTCAGCGGAAAGGGCTGCGGAAAGCTCCTCAAAGAGCGGCCTGGTTCTCCCCGCGTCCCCCAACAGCACGAGGGTCTCCAGGATCATGGCCTTGTCCCGCAGGGCCGAGCCGAAGGTTCCCGAAAGCTCCCGGTAATCCTCCGTTGAAACGGCCAGGTCCCGGATCATAGAACGGGCCGCGTCCCGCTGGCCCGCGTACCAGTAGGCCGCCGCAAGCCGCCACGCCGCGCTTGCCGGGAGCGCGGGGTTCCGCTGTTCCCGGAGCCGGTTCATGGAGCCGAGGTCCGCCTCACCGGCCAGGGCCAGCGTGTAGAGGCGGTATGCCTGCTCCAGAAAGCCCTCCGGTCCGCTGGAACTCCGGGCCTGCCAGAGGGCGGCTTTGTTCTTCTGGAAGTACAGCCATTTGGTCATAACCTGCCCGCTCACCGCGTAACCGGCCCGCCGGGCTTCAAGGAGGAAGTGCCCCGCGTAGTTCGAGCCCCAGATATGCGCCTCGCCCCCGCCGGGCCAGTAGGAAAACCCGCCGTCAGCGGTCTGGAATCCCATGAGCCGCTCGGCGCCCGCGGCAACATTGGCGCGGATTTGGGCTTTGCGGCCCGCCTCCAGTTCCATGATCCGGTCCAGGTAGAGCTGGGGGAATACCGCGCTCGTGGTCTGCTCCACACAGCCGTGGGGGTAGGTGATCAGGTAGTTGAGCCGCTTTTCCAGGTTGAGGGGCGGGAAGCGGGAAAGCTCAATGACCCCCGTGTTGGTGAGGGCCCGCCCCGGCCATTGGAGGGAACCGTTCCAGCGATCCCCCGGCGCGATAACGCCCGCGCTTGAGCGGGTAACGGGCATGGCCGTGGAGCGCACCTCCAGATCGGCCTGGTGGCGGGCGGCCCGCAGTCCCGGCGATTCGGCGCTGATCGAGAAAGTGATGAATCCCGGCGCGTCCGGGGCCTTTACGGTAAAGCGGACCATCTTCTCGCCGCTCTGCTCGAAGGCCGCCTCCTGGGTCTGCGTCCCGGTCAGTCCCCCTGAAAGGGCCAGGGAGACCTTCACCTTCCGCGCGCCCCCGGCGTAGGAATTCACCGATACGGGAATCACCGCCTCGTCCCCCGGCGACAGGGTCCGGGGCAGGGTTCCGAAGACCATGAGGTCTGAAGCAACCCGCACCTCCTTTTCCGCCGTGCCGTAGGCCCGCTGGGAAGCGAAATTCCCCCGTAATTCAGCCTGGGGAGACGCGGCCAGCACCATGATCCGCAGCGCGCCCACATAGGGCGGAAGATCGAAGCGCTCCTCCCGCCGTTCCCCGGCTTTGAGCTGGTAAGGGCCGAAGAAACGCACCACCGGCTTGAAGCGCTCCGGCTTTTTTTCTCCGCCCCCCATCCCGTCATCGCCGCCGCCGATGGCCAAAAGGGTTTCGAGCTGCCCCGAATAGGCCCCTATCACGCTGGAATACAGGTCCCACGCCTTGAGAAACGAAGCCTCCCGCGCATAGAACGCCGCCGCGGGATTGGGCAGGCGGTAGCGGGTCAGGCCCAAAAGCCCCTCGTCCACCACGGCCACCGTATAGACCATGGCCCGCCCGCCCGCCTCGCTGACGGTAAAGGCCGCCGGGGCTTCGGGCAGCCAGTTCTCCGGGGCTTCGATGCGGGGGGCGAGAACCGTGCGGGGGTCCTCGGTCATGACCGGTACAACGCCGTAGAGCCGGATGGGAAGGTCGTTGCGGGTCTGCAAATGCGGCTGGAGCAGGGTAACGTGCACGTAGACGTTGGGAATCATCGAAGGCTCAACCGGAAACTCGTAGGCTGTGGACGTATCGGTGCAGGAAATCCATTCCCGCTTGATGATGCGGCCCCCCTTCTCCACGGCGACCAGGGCCCCGGCGTCCCGGTTGGAGGGGAAGCTGACCGAGACTTTCTCTCCCAGGCGGTAAACCGGCTTTCCCGGCGTGAGCACGAGCATGGCCGACGAGTCCTGGCCCCCTTCCTGGGCGCGGCCCGCCCAGCCCGGCCAGTCGATGTACACCAGCGCCGCGCCCGCGTGTCCGCCGGAGCTGTCCCGGACGATCACCAGGTAGCGGCCCCAGTCGGGGTAATTCACCCGGAAATTCCACACGGCCTTCCCGTCCTGGGCGTTCACCGAGCCCCGCATAACCGGGCCGCGGGAAAGCACGGACGAGAATTCGGCGGGTTCATCGCCCCCCTTCTCCCACCACCAGCGCCAGGAGAGCTTGTAGACCGCGCAGTCCAGGCTTACGTTCCCGCTCACGGGCTTGCCCCCGCCGTCGAGCACGGCGATTTCCGCCCGGTGATCCGTGTCGGTGAGGAGCATATTCCGGGCCGCGTCCCCCTTGGGGAGCTTGACCCCCACGTAGCGGCTGTAGGGTGAAAATTCCAGGGTGGTCTGCTCCGAGGAAAACACCCCCGACGGCTCAAAGACCCTCGTCATAAAGTGGGCGTTGAGTTTCCCCGGAACGCGGGCGCCGGGCTTCAGTTCCACGTCAAAGCGGGTTTTCCCCTCGCCGTCCAGGTTCCCCTCCCAGATGGTCTGGCGCTCGGAAGAAACGGTCCGCGACGGGTCCCGGAACGAATAATCCCCATAGCCGGGGAACACAGCCGCCCCGCCGGAGAAGGACACAGAAACATCGGCCTTGAGTCCCGGCGCGGGTGCCCCGTAGAGCCAGGCCGATTCCAGGCTGACCGGGGTTTTCACGCTTTCCAGAAAGGTCTTGGGGCCGAAATCCAGGTTCATCTTGAGGCGGTTGGGCATCACCGTTTCGATCTTGAGTCCCTTGGTAAAAACCGCGCCCCCCGCCTGCACACGGGCCGTCCACGCGCCGGTGGGCGCGTCCGGGGCGGTGGCCGCGGTCATGGCGTAGAACCCGTCCACGGACGAGGTGTAGGTCCGCTCAAGGGTTACGCGGCCTCGGGGGTCCTCCAGCTCAAAGCGCACCGGATGGCCCGCGGGCAGAGTTCCGCCGGGATCGGCGAGGAGGAAGGTCAGGTAAATATCGTCTCCGGGCCGCCAGACTCCCCGCTCGCCGTAGATCAGTCCCCGCAGGCCGCTCGCGGGCCGGTCCCCGGAGAGGTCGAAGTGGCTCACGGCCAGGGCCGCGGAATCATTCACCTTGAGCCAGGCTCTGCCGAATCCCGCCTGGGCGTAGATGAAGGCCGGTTCCCCCGGCGCGGAGAGGCTTTTCATGTTGGGCAGGGCGGCAAGTCCGTCCGCTCCGGCCTTGGCCTGGTAGAGTACGCGGCCTTGGAAGTTCAGCACCCGCAGTTCGGCGTTTGCCGCGGGTTTCGCCGTTTTGATGTTGCTGACCGCGACCAGCCAGGTCCCGTCCAGGGCCCGTTTTGCCAGCAGGCCCAGGTCTGAAATCAGGATGTTCCGGCCCGTGGTGATGTTGTGATCCCGCGTGGGTATGTAGAAGGCCGGGTGGCAGGGGTCCTTCCGCCGCTGATTCCACTCGTAGTACGAATAACCGGGGGAATCCTCGTAGGAGTCCCAGAAGCTGGGCTCCCCGGAGGCGGTATGGTACGCGGGGAACGAGTCGTCGGGGAATGGCAGGCTGCTGAAATCCCCGTGTCCGGCGCTGCACTCATACTGGACGTGGCGGCGGCGGAAACTCACCCGTACGCGGAACATGGAGTCCGGGTATTTGCGGGCCAGTTCCGAGCAGTCAAGGCCCCGGCGTACCCAGCGGTTCTGATCCGCGGCGCTCCAGGAGAAATCAAACGCCTTGGTCCACACGGGTTCCCCCACGCGGTCAAGTTCCTGGTCCCCGGACAGGCTGTTCACCTGGAGGAACTGAACCATGCTGTCCCCGTAGATGCGAAAGGCTTCGACCAGGACGCCCGACACGTTCCGGGTTTCCAGTGCGAGGGCGGCGCCCTGAGTGGTGGGCAGGATAACGCCGCCGCCGGCAAAGCGGACTTCGGGCAGTTCCCAGCGCTCGCTCATGGTGTACTGAACCGGCGCGGCCAGGATGTTCCCGTGTATGTCCTCCAAGTCCTGAATCAAAAGTTCCGCGCCGGGGGGAATTCCCTCGGCGTTCCGCGCCCCGAATATTTTGATGATGTTGCTGTCCAGGGAGCAGCGCACGTCTGTTTCGCCTGAAAGGGAAACGAATCCCCGGAGGTCTGCATACTCTTTGAGCGGGGCGGAAAAAGAAACTTCCACGATGCCTTCGTTCTCCCGCAGCCCGACCATTTCAAAAACGCCGGAACCGGGGATGCGGACGGTGGTATAGCCGGTTTCCGCGCTGCCGATCCGCGCTCCCGACCAGCTTATCTCCACGGTGCGGGGCGTCTGGGCGCGGGTAACCGGGGGGAAGCGGAAGCGGTGGACGCCGTTTTCGTGGGTCCATTCCGGTTTGCCCATTTCCGGCGACTCGACAAGCGTCTCGATACTGGCGTCGTCAACGCCGTCCTCGGCCAGGGCTTCGCCTTCTACCAGGACATCCCCGTTTTCGTCAATCCGCGCCGGGGCCACCATGACGGCGAGATTCACAAAGGCGGTCTGGAAATGGAACGAGAAGCGCTTGATTCCGGTCTGCCCGCCGCCCACGGAGACCGCATAGCGTTCCCCCGGGGCGAGGGGGGCTGCGGGGGTAAACACCAGGGTATAGGGGTCCCGCCAGGACGCGCTTCCCTCCGCTGCGGGGCTGAACCGGAATACGCCTTGGGGCAGGGGCCGGGACGTATCGTGTTCTTTGACGAACACCACTTCGATGGGGGCAGTTCTATGGATGACTCCGCCGGTTACCGCGGATACTTCCGCCGGGTCCGGGCCGGGCTCCTTGGCGCAGGAAAGAAGGGCTGCGGCAAGGCCGGCGGCGATAAAAAAGAAACGCGCTTTCCACGCTGGTTTCCGGTAATACGGGGTAATAGGATTCATACAGTGCTCCAGGCTGTTGTGCGTGTATTAAGCGTAACGTGAATGTGAAAAATCCTCAAGTTAGGAAGAGGAGTGATGGGGGTGAGTAACTCCCCCGCGTTTGAGGAACGGGGAATTTTGCCGCATGGTAAAACTCCCCAAAGCGATGAACCGGGTCTTGGGCCCGGTTCATCGCTTACTGCTT
>JAITHH010000116.1 GCA_031280065.1 Treponema sp.
AAGTCCGCTCCTTCCGCTATGAGGCCGAGGGGCGGCGTATCAGAAGCGTCCAAGAGGACGGGGAAGCGGGATGGGATTACGATTATGACAGCTTTGGAAATGTCTCCGGCGCCCGTATAGCCGATGCGGATTACTCCGCCCGCTCTATCCGGGAGGCCCGTCCCCGCTATTGGGAAGGGCCGCTTGCTCTGCCCGCGTTTCCCCGTCCCCAAACTGCGGCGGATGCCGCCGGAGCGGAACCCTCTGCGCCGGAGGAAGCCGCTCTTGCCGGCGGGGACGATACTCCCCCTCCTCCGGTTCTGCTGAGTCTCCAATGGGATGAGCGCGGACTCCTGACGGGCGTTCAGAAGGACGGCGGCGGCAGAGAAGGGGAATTCGCCGGGATCCGTTATGAATACCTCCTGGATAGACAAGGCAACTGGACGGAACGGCGGGAGTTCTTCATGATCCGCCGGAATGACTTTCTGATCGCCCTGCCGGGGGAGACCCTGCGGCGGCGTATTGAATACTGAGGCGGGAACACATGGGCGCGTCAATTGATTGGCGGGATGTCAAATACCAGGAAACCTTTGAACAGGAAGTCCGGGGGCTCCAGCGCCGGGGAGAAGCGGAACCCGGCTGCACGGCGGAGGATCTGGAAGGCGTACTGCTCCATTTGTATACGCTGGACGGGGCTGATTGGGGCGGACGGGGCGAGGTACAGGACATCACGATGGCCGCCACTATCGCGGCCTACGAGTATGTAATCGCCGAATGGAAGGCTGGCAGGCGGCTTGGGGCCGGACGGCCCTGAACCGTATTATCATGTATATACCGTGAAGGAGGAATCGTTATGGAATGGCGGGCAAGTCATATTTTGGTAAAGGATCGGGCGCTGGCGGAAGACCTGCTGCGGCGGGTTAAGCAAGGCGCGCCGTTTGAGTCCCTGGCGCGGGAATTTTCTATCTGCCCCTCCAAATCATCGGGGGGCGATTTAGGCTGGTTTGGTCCCGGCACGATGGCAGCTCCCTTTGAGTCGGCAGTAAAACGGATTTCACCGGGTTCGGTGGACGGCGTTGTTCAGACGCAGTTCGGCTGCCACATCATCAAATGCACGGGCCGCAAAGATTCGTGAACCGATGACTGCGGAAGCCAAACAAAACGTCGCCCGGCTGCTGGACACCGCCGGTGATTACCTCCGGGACGGCTACCGGATCGACCGGGAAGCGCGGGAATTTACTGATGATCCGCCTGCGGCCCAGCCTGAGCCGCTCCCTCCCGCCATGCCGGGGGATGATTTTTCATCCCTGCCCCTGGCCTACCGGATGGAGGAGGCTGACGGGGAGGAGGAGCGCCTGGAATGTATCGCTGACGCTATCCGGGCGTGCCGTGCCTGCCCCCTTGGGCAAACCAGAATCAAGGCGGTTCCCGGCGAGGGGGCGGAAGCTCCCAAGGCGCTGATCATCGGCGAAGGGCCGGGGGCGGAAGAAGACGCATCGGGGCGGCCCTTTGTGGGGCCTGCGGGCCAGCTCCTGGATAAGATGCTGGCCTCCATCGGCCTTTCCCGCCAGGAGAACTGTTTTATCGCCAATGTGGTCAAATGCCGGCCTCCGGGCAACCGCGATCCCCAAAGCGGCGAGATTGCCGCCTGCGCGGGCTTCCTGGAACGGCAGATAGACCTCCTCAAACCCAAGGCGATTCTCTGTGTGGGGCGGGTCGCCGCCTGCGCGCTCCTGGAAACCGCAGACGGCATCGGGCGGCTCCGGGGGCGCTTCTTCGGCTTCCGGGGAATCCCCCTGCTGGCCACCTACCACCCCAGCGCCCTCCTCCGGGATGAAACCCTCAAGCGGCCCGTGTGGGAGGACCTCAAACGTTTCCGCCAAAAGCTCGCCGATCTTGAAGAGGACTGATCCCTATGGCGCCTTCCGCCCTGTCCGCCGGTTCCGGTGAGCAGGAATCCCCCGGTTACTTTGATGTGGTCTTCAACATTCCCCTGGATCAGGTCTTCAGCTACCGGGGAGATGAGGCCGCCCGCGCCGCCCCGGGCAAGCGGGTCATGGCGCCTTTTGGGAGGCGGGAAAGCCTGGGCTACATTGTCGCCGTCCGCGCCGCGCCGCCGCCGGGGGTAGCAGCGGGGGCGGTCAAGGCGATTCGGCGTGTCGTGGATCAGGAGCCGGTTTTCGGCGATCAGGACATCGAGCTGGCCCGCTGGGTTGCCGGTTACTACCTCTGCGGCTTGGGAGAGGCCCTGGCCGCGATGATCCCCTCCGGACGCCGGGCCGGAGCGTCTTCGGTGATCCCCGACGACCCCGCAGGGATCGCGGCGGAGGCGCTGGAGCTTTCGGAGGAACAGCGGCGGGCGTTTGAAGCCCTCACTGCCCCGGAAACCGGCGGCCAGGGGGCCAAGCAAATCCCCTTCTACCTCTACGGCCTTACCGGTTCGGGGAAGACCGAGGTGTTCCTCCGGGCGGCGGAGTATATGCTGCGCCGGGGTAAATCGGTGATCTACCTGGTGCCGGAAATCTCCCTGACCCATCAGACCGCGGAGGCCGTGGGCAAGCGCTTCGGCCAGGAGGCCAGCACGATCCATTCGGGGATGAGTCCCAGCGCCCGGCTTGCCGAGTGGGTGCGGCTTCGGGGGACCCCTCCTGGCGAGGCCCGGATCGTGGTCGGCCCCCGGTCAGCGGTTTTTGCGCCGGTGCCGGACCTGGGGCTCATCATCATTGACGAGGAGCAGGACGGCTCCTACAAATCGGGAAGCGCGCCCCGCTATCATGCCCGGCAGGTTGCCATGCGCCGCGCCGCCGTCAGCGGGGCCCGGCTCGTCATGGGGTCCGCCACGCCCTCGGTAGAAGCCTGGAAGCTGATAGGCGGGGGGGCGATCCGGCGGCTGGACCTTACCCGGCGGCTTGCCGGGGGCAGCCCCCCGGACATCCGCTGCGTCAGCCTGGAACGCGCCGAAGGCTGCCTCAGCCGGGAACTGCAAGAGGAAATCCGCAAGACCGCCGCCATGGGCCGCCAGACGATCCTCTTCCTCAACCGCCGGGGATTCGCCTATTTCTACCACTGTAAACAGTGCGGTTATGAACTCACCTGCCGCCGCTGCTCAGTGTCCCTGACCTACCACAAGGCCAAGGGCCGGGCGATCTGCCACTACTGCGGCTATTCGGAACTTCCCCCGAAAGTCTGCCCCCAGTGCGGCTCGGTGGAGGCGAATTTTTCCGGCTTCGGCACGGAACTGATCGAGGACGAGGTGCGGCGGACGTTCCCGGACCTGCGCGTCCGCCGGGCCGATACGGACAGCACGGCCCGGAAGGGGAGCCTGAAAGAAATTCTGGACATCTTCCGCATCGGGGCCATCGACATACTCTTGGGAACCCAGATGGTGGCCAAGGGGCTCAACTTTCCGGGGGTGCGGCTGGCCGGGGTGGTGCTGGCTGACACGGGGCTCCAGCTCCCGGACTTCCGGGCCGCGGAGCGGACCTTCTCCCTCATCGTGCAGGTAGCGGGCAGGGCGGGGCGCTACTTCCCCGACGGCAAGGTGATCGTCCAGACCCTGCGCCCCCGTGATCCGGTGATCCGCCGGGCCTGCGCCCTGGACGTGGAGGGCTTTTTCAGTGCGGAACTGTCCCAGCGCAAGGCCCTGAACTTCCCCCCCTACGCCCGGCTTATCCGCTTTACCTTCCGGGCAAAGGAGGCGGCGCGGGCGGACAAGGCGGCATCGCGGCTGGCGGCGCTGGCGGGGCCCCTGCTCCCCCCGGGCGCGGAACTCCTGGGCCCGTCTGAATGTCCCCTCTCCCTTATCGCGGGCAACAGCCGGCGGCAGATCATCCTCCGCGCTCCGGCCATGGGGCCTCTGCACAGCGCGGCAAAGCTGATCCGGGACCGCTACGAGAAGGGCCGCGACAGCCGGGTCTACCTGGAGATAGATGTGGACCCGGTGGATTTATTGTAAAGAATTTTTGGGGGGCCTTGGGCCCCCCAATCCCCCCGTTCGCCAGGCGCGCTGTTTGTAATGGGCGCTCATATCGTCTTATCTTGTAATTCCAAGAGCAGATCAATATGACGCAGCACATATTCTTGAAAGTCCGGGCGTAATCTGTCAAAGAGAATGGCGATCCTGCGGCGGTTTTCCCCCTCCGGGTCGGCAAACATCTCCCCCTCGCCGGTTTTCAGCCAGCGTTCACGCACCCCAAAGTTAAAGCATATCAGGCTGATAATCCGGTCATTGACCAGCCGCCGCCCTTTTTCCAGCTCGTAGATGTAGCTGCGGGAGACTCCCAGAACCCCAGCAAAGTCCGCCGGCGATTTTTTTAAGGCCTCGCGTATCCGGGCCAACCGGCTATTGACTGTTTCCCCAGGGCTTTCACTCATCACCGCTTCCTTAGAGCCTGTTCAAAATCTGGAATTTTGGCGTTGCAAACGCCAAAATTCTACCTTGCAGGCTCCAAAAAATCCCGATTTGAACAGGCTCTTATGCAGAATACCGTATGTCGCTTCTTTCTTCTACAATCCGCGCATATCTTCTTGACTGATTTTACATTATGTGTAATAATAATTACTCAATGAGCGACATGGTAATTCATCATACAAAAAGTGAACGGGAATGGCGTAAAGACAGGCTGGACGAGCGGCTTCGGCGGCTTCCAGCGGCCTATCTGCACGAAGTCCTCAGCGTCGAGGAAGCCCTGGTCTACGCTCAGACCGGGGAGCCTCCGGCGCGTAAACGAAAATCGTGGAAAGGAGAGAACTAAGCAGACGCTGGAGGCCGAAGGTACGCACCTGCCGCGGCAGAAGGTGAACGTAATATATGGATATGGAGTCTAATACAAGGGGGAAAATATGGGAGCGCAGATGATAGCCGTGTTTACCTGGATACTGCTTTGGATAATAATCATAATAGAAACGCTTATATGTCTTTTTGGAATATCATTAATTATATGGAGTGTATGTAATAGGATAAAAGATGAAAGGCAGGAAAAGGGAAAGAGCGCGGTGTGAAGCACGGAACGGACACAGCCTTCTATTCTGCGCGGGAAATATAAAAATTACTTGACATAATTTCGGGAGTATGAATAAAATCAGGCATAAAGGGCGGCCATAATGTTAAATAACATCAGTATTATACTGGTTTTAATCGTTTTAGGATTGTGCGGCTGGAATGTTGTATGGTTTTATATCTCAACATTAAAAGCATTTAAAAGATTTGACGGACTTGATAAAAATATTAAAGACAAATTATCAAAAATAGAATATTATATGGCATTAGTAAGAGATTTAACCGATGAAGAAATGGCGAAAATTGGAAAATTATCAGATGAAGAAATAAGTTATATAAATAGTAAGGTATTTAGAGAACAGATAGAGACCGTCATGGAAAAGATCGGAAGAAGCGCGGGGGGCGCGAATTAACACGGATTTAAACCACAGATGGCGCGGATATACACAGATTAACGCTGATATTGTTTCTACTCATCTGTGCCATCCTTTTTATCCGTGTAATCTGCGGTTTCATCCGATTTAATCAGCGCTTCCCTAGAGACTCAAGGATGCCAGATAGCTTTCGTAGGATCCCTGGGCGGCGCGGGCCTGCTCTTGGGCCGTATCCGCCTGGACGCTCAACGCATCGATTTCACCATCCTGAACGCCCAAGCGCCGCAGATACTCCTGACCTTGGGGAGTGTCCCTGCCCGCCGCTTCCAGATTCCGCCGGATTCGATCCTGCTCGGCAATCAG
>JAITHH010000250.1 GCA_031280065.1 Treponema sp.
CAGGGGGACAAAGATGATGTATGCCGAACCGTTCAGCGCCTACGGACGCGGTTCTGATCTGAACTGGGATGGCATAGCAAAACAGGCGGGTTTCGGCCATGAGGACGAAACGATTATCCAGCGCGGAACAACTTTCAAGATGGTCAAGGTTGAGAAAAAAGGCGGCAGCACCTACTTTGATCTTGAAATTATTTCCCAGATTACCGGGGGGTGAGAATGAGTGAAAAAAGACCGCGCTGGGAAAGCGAGATGATGGGCGGGAAACAGCCAAATCCAAAGGCTTGTGAAACGTGTATGTTCAGGCCGTCTGAATTTCGGGGGCTTAAGCTGGATCGGGCGGATACCGCAAATTGCCAAATGTATGAAGAACCCGAAGACAAGCCCGATACCGTATATTTCGATGGTATGGAATGTGAACACTACGAGAAAGCCCTATGAACAAAACCCCAACTGACCTGAAAACACCGGTAACTTCCCTCCTCCTTGGCCTTGCCGTGGGTGATGCCCTCGGCGTCCCGGTCGAATTCCGGCCACGGGGCAGTTTCCGGGTGGACGGTGTGCAAGGCTACGGAACCCATAACCAGCCGCCCGGCACCTGGTCGGACGATACGTCCCTCACTTTGTGCCTAGCTGATTCACTTTCTCGCGGATTTTCCCCGGATGATATAGCCCGAAACTTCATACGCTGGCGGGACGAGGCCGCTTTTACGGCCCACGGCGCGGTGTTTGACATCGGCATATCCACCGCGAAGGCCATAAGTCGCCTCAAGTCCGGCGCTGCCCCGGACCAAGCGGGATGCGCCGGAGTAAACGAAAACGGCAACGGCTCCCTCATGCGGATAGCTCCGCTGGTGTTTTACCTGACCGGTAGGCCGGAGGCGGAACGTTTTCAAATCACCAGAACTGTCTCGTCCATTACCCACGCCCATCCCTGGTCTGTGGCTGCTTGTTTCATTTACCTGGAGTACCTGCGGAAACTGGCCTCCGGCACGGATAAAACCGCCGCATACACGGAACTTCGGAGGGATTTTCAGGGCGGCATCCCTTACATCGCCCCGGATACGCTTGGCAAGTTTGCCCGGATTCTGCGGACAGACATCATCGCTCTGCCGGAAACCAGTATACGGAGCGGCGGCTTTGTCATTGATACCCTGGAAGCGGCCTTTTGGTGTTTCCTGACCACGGACAGTTACCGGGACGCGGTACTCAAGGCCGTGAATCTGGGTGATGATACCGATACCACGGCGGCGGTAACCGGCGCTCTGTCCGGGCTTATCTATGGAGTTGACGCCATTCCCGCCGAATGGCTGGACGCTTTGGCCGCTTCCGGGGACATCCGCCGCCTTGCCGGGGCGATGGCTGGGGCTCTCGCGGCATGAAATACGAAACCGATTTCGCATTACACAATGCGCAAGCCCTTTACAATCCGGCCTCCCGGTAAGTCCCATCAAATCCCCCAAATTCCCGTCTATTCTCCGGCATTTCCAAATCTATTCTCTGGCGCAAACAATATCATTACGCAGTTTGTTTATGGTTTGCACAACCAAATCAAGAAGCCCCTCTGGTCTTGTGCCGGCGGCGTGAATCTGAATAACGGATGGCTTGTCAAAAGAGATGCCCAGCGAAAAGCAAGGTTCACGTCTACAAGAATTTTCACGCAGGCAGTCTACGCGCTGGCGAGGGCAAGCTCGCGGTCTTCGGCAAGCCACGCGGCAAACCGGAGCGACTGCAAAATATCCTCGCGCTCAAGGCAGGGGTAGTCAACAAGCAGTTCGTCTATCGTTTCCCCCGCGCCAATTTGCGAAAGCACCCTGCTTACCGTAACGCACATCCCGCGTATACAAGCCTTGCCGCCCATAACGGCGGGGTTCCATGTTATCCGGTCAAATTGTTCCATACCTGTCAGTATGCCTCCCACGCCAATGCGGTGCACGCCCAGTAACCGCGCCCGCCAGGGCGTTGAGGCGGTGTGTGC
This sequence comes from Treponema sp., assembly GCA_031280065.1. The sequence goes on from JAITHH010000250.1 coordinate 1,976, forward strand.
GGCATGGCGTAGCGCTCGCAATACCCCTTATTAGCCCACCTGCGCGAAGGCTTTAGCCTGAGCGGTGCGCGGCCTATAGCAACTGCCTCCTGCGGGGGTTCTACCCCCGCGCCCCCGGCCCCCCGCTCACCATGCCCCCGTTATCTGCTATACTGCCCAGCGGGAGATAAAAAGCGGTGAGTCTGTATTCTTTGTTTGTAGTAGACGATGAACGGGAAATTCGCCGGGGCATCATCGAAAGCATCGACTGGAATGACTGGGGATTCGTCATTGCCGGAGAAGCCGAAGACGGCGGCGAGGCTATGGAAAAAATCGCCCGCCTGCGGCCCGACGCCGTGCTCTCCGACATCAGAATGCCCGGCGTGGACGGCGTCGCCCTGATGAAGCACATCCACCAGAACTACCCCGGCATGAAGATCATCATCCTCTCAGGCTACAGCGACTTTGAATACCTGGATATGGCCATCAAAAACCAAGCAGCCGCCTACCTCTTAAAACCCACCGGCCTCGAAGCCTTCCAGGAGACATTCAGCGGCGTGCGGGAACAATTAGACCGGATGCGCCAAGACGCCGCCGAGCGGGAACGGCTGGAATGTCTGCTCCGGGAAAGCCCCGCCTACATCCGGGAACAGCTCAAAGCGCGGGACTCCTACGCGGACAGCGGCGAAAAACTCGCCGCCCGTATGCTGGCGTACATCGACCAGGAATTCACCTCGCCCCTCTTGTCCCTCCAGTCCATCGCCGCCAGCCTGCACAAGAACCCCGCCTATATCAGCAAGGTCTTCTGGGACGTTACCGGCGAACACTACGTGCGCTACGTGCAGCGGAAACGCCTGGCCCGGGTGCGGGAACTCCTGGACAACCGGGAACAGGCCGTCACCGTCCGGGAAGCAGCGGAGGCCGCGGGCTTTACCGACCAGTCCGCCTTTGGAAAACTCTTTAAGAAAGTCTACGGCGTTACCCCTTCGGAATATGCGCGGGTAAAACATGAAAGCTGAAGCCCGCCTGCGCTCGTTTCAGGGAGCGCCCTTGGTCCTCCGGCGGAGGTTCACCTTTTTCATCGTGGTGAGTTTCTTCCTCCCCATCCTGGCGGTGGTTTCCCTGCTGTTTTACCGGGCCAGCGCGGGCCTGCGGGAAGACCAGCTCCGGCTCGGCGCGGCCATGGCCGAAGGCATTTCCTCAGAACTGGACGCCCTGACCAGCCAGGTCTACGCCATGTCGGACCGGTTCTTCACAGACACGGATACCGAACTCCGCGCCGTTCTGAATGGGAACTACCAGAACAGGCCGGACCTCAAGTACCTGAACCAGTTCCTCACCGCGGCCCGGCTCCGCGCCGCGGACACCTTTAGAACCGGCGTGACCATCGACGCGATCTACACCTCGCAGGGGGAACTCTTTAACTTTTCGGCGAATCCCGGCGTCCCTGGTTCCGGGGACGAATCCCGCTACCGGGCGATTGAACGGGAATGTATCGATCTGCTGGAGCGGCTGGGGGCCGACAGCCCGGATAAGCTGGCGCGGCTTCACTGGTTTCCCCTGGAGCGCAACGTGTTCAGCAGCGGGGACGGGGAAGCGGGCGGCATCCGGCAGCGGCGGATCGTCATGGGGACCCGCCGGACCTATCACCGTTTTCTAGGCGCATACACCGCGGCCCACATCTTTCTGTTCACGGAAGAAGAAATCTACCGCCGGTATGCGGGCTATCTGTACCAGTCCGGCGAAACGGCGCTGATCCTCGATGAACAGGGGCATCTCATCTCCGCCTCTGATCCGGCCTTATTGGAAGAGCCGGGCCGGGCGGTTCCGCTCATCACGGCCCTGGCGTCTCTCACCGCAGATGACCGGGCGGCGCGGCGGGCCAGGGGTGAATACCGGCTGCGCGTGGATGGCCGGGAGCTGCTGGTGAGCGCCGCGGCCTCGCCCCATTCCCGCTGGTATACGGTGGTTGTCAGTCCTTCTGATCTGGTTACCGCTTCCATGACGGCGCTTTTCAGGAGCCTCGTGGCGGCTATCGCGGTGATTGTCATTTCCGTAAGCGGAGGGCTGCTGTTCTTTGGCCGCCAGATCAGCCTGCGGGAGAAACGGAGCCGGGATTTAGAGCTGCGGATTCTTATGGGCCAGATCAACCCGCACTTCATGTACAACACCCTCGAAACGATTGTGTGGAAGGCGAACCAGGCGCGGCTGCCGGAGATTGGGCGGCTGGCCAGTCAGTTGGGGAATCTGCTCCGGCTTTCCATGAGCGGCGGGGACTTGCTGACGCCGGTGGAGCAGGAACTCAGGCACGCCCGGCTTTACATTGATCTCCAGAAGACCCGCTATCAGGAGAAGCTGGACTTCGAACTGGCGCCGGTTCCCCCGGAAATTTTGTCCCGCAAGACGCCGCGGCTGATTATTCAGCCGTGTCTGGAGAACGCGATCAACCACGGGATGCGTCCTGGGCGTCCGCTGCTGGTACGGCTTGCGGTGGAGATGGACAGCGGGGGCGCGCTGTGCTTCACGATCCGGGACGATGGCGCGGGGATTGAGCGGGAGCGGCTGCTGGCTTTGCGCGGTTTTCTGGCCGGGACGAAGGGGGCGGGCGCGTTGGCCGGGGGCGGGCTTGGGCTCAAGAATATCCATGAGCGGCTGGCGCTGTACTTTGGGCCGGGCTATGGGGTGGACATTGCAAGCGGGGAAGGGGAAGGTACGGCGGTTACGATAAGAATACCGGGGGTCATTGAACCGTAGCGGGGGCCGTCCGGGGGGACCGGGGGGCCTCAAGGCAGGCCGCTTTCGCGGCCAATTACAAGACCCCGGCGGGGGCGTGGGGGTGGAACCCCCATAGAGAACCGCGATGCGGCACGGCGCTCGCAATACCCCCCCTCTTAGCAGAGATGCGCGGCGGGCTGGTCTAAGAGCCTGTTCAAATTGTGGATTTTTACGGTCAAGAGACCGCAAAAATCCCGATTTTCGGGCTCTGCGAACCTTCGGTTCGATGGAGCCTGCAAGGTAGAATTTTGGCGTTTGCAA
>JAITHH010000295.1 GCA_031280065.1 Treponema sp.
CGCTGCTTGACTTCCGCCATTTGCTTGAAAAACACGGGCTGCAGAAGGCGCTTTTTGAGACGGTGAACGAGGTGCTGGAAGAACACGGAAAGATCATGCACGGAGGCTCGATACTGGACGCGGCGAGAATAGAAGCGCCGTCATCAACGAAGAACCCGCCGCACGGCGGGTCTTCACAGGAACACGGAAGCTAATTTTCGTTCCCTTTTCCGTGAGATTTCCGTGTTTTTCCGCGGTTTTTTTCTAGAAATGCGCTGGTTTTTATCGGGTAAGACGCCTATCATACATCCTCCTGTTTTGCCGGATTTTATGGGGGAAGTATACTATTTCCGGTCTTTTTTTGCAGCTGCTTTTGGCGCTAATTCTTTATCTGATAAGGAATTAGACCCTTGTTAAGGAGCGACTACATAGTGAAACGGCTGTTCGGGTACCGGAAGGCGGTGTACTGCGGGCTGGCGAAGAACACGGGGCGGCTGTACATGCTGTTTGCGGGCGCTAATTTATTGAAATGGGCGTGGTCGATGAGACCGTATGAACGCCCCGCGGCGGTGTGAGGGGGCGGTGTGTCCCGTTGCCCCGTCAGGGGCAAAACGGGGGGAAGGGAGTGCAGCGGTAATCTTCAAGTGAGATATGGCTCCTCTTTCCAAGTCCGCCTCCTTGGATTACACTGTTTTGTATGAGTACGATGAAATTGCTATCGAAATGGGCGCGAAAGCCGCTCTTGCCGGTTTTACTTGCCTGTGTTTTCGCGGGGCCCCTTTGCGCTAAGGGAGCCCGGAGCGCGGACCGTGAAGCGCTGACCTTCTATGTTATCAAAGGACCCACCGGCGTGGGGATGATCCGGCTGTTTGAGGAACCGCCCGCTCTGCCGGGTTTTACCCTGCGCCTTGAGGCCCTGGCCCAGGCGGATCAGATAGCCGCCCAGTTCATCTCAGGCGAGGCAAAGCTGGGGATTCTGCCCTCAAACACCGCCGCCAAGATCGCCGCGTCAGGCAGGCGGATTCAAACAGCGGCGGTAACCGGGGCCGGTATGCTGAGTCTCCTCACTTCAGACCCCGATGTGCAAAGCCTGGAAGACCTGCGGGGGAAGACCGTGGAAATAGCCAGCCAGGGGGCGACCCCCGACTATGTACTGCGGAAGATACTCCTTGCTAAAGGCCTCGACCCCGATGGAGATGTCCAATTGAGCTATACCCTGGGCTATGCCGAAATCGCCCAATCCCTCATTGCCGGGCGGGTATCCCTGGCCCTGCTCCCCGAACCCTTTGCCACCATGGCCCGCTCCGGGAATCCTGATCTGCGGATTGTGGGCGATATTCAGGCTGAATGGTCCGCAGCGGCGGGCGTAAGGGGGAACTACCCCATGACCCTCCTCGTGGTGGACGCTGATTTTGCCGCCGCCCACCCCCAGGCGCTGCGGAGCTTTCTTGATGCCGCCAAAGCCTCCCTGGAGTGGGTGCTGACGAATCCCGCTGAGGCCGGAACCCTGGCAGAAAAGCACGGCCTGGGACTCAAAGCGGCGGCAGTCAGCGCGGCCATTCCCCGGAGTAACTATGGGTACATCCCCGCCGCCGAAGCCCGTCCCTCCCTGGAGGCCCTTTACCAGGCGTTCCTGGAATTTTCCCCGGCGTCAATCGGCGGCAAACTCCCCGATGCGGCTTTCTATCTTCCCTAAGTTCTCCCCGCAGCCCCTCTGGTCTGTCCTTGGAATTTGCTTCCTGCTGGCGGCGTGGGAGTGCGCCGCCCGGTTCATGGGGAGCGAACTGATCCTCCCCGGTCCCCTGCCTTCGGCGCGGCGCTTGCTCCTGCTGCTCAAAGACCCGCGTTTTACCGGGGCTCTGCTGGGCAGCTTTGGCCGGGTGCTGCTTGGAATGTTCATTTCAGCGCCGCTGGGGATTCTGGCCGGGCTCGCTGCGGGGCTTGACCGGCGGGCTGGAGCATTTCTCCAGCCCTTCTTTACCATGATTTCCGCCGCGCCGGTAATGGCGCTGATCCTCATCTTATTTCTGTGGTTCGGCCAGGAGAAGACCCCGGTGTTTACCGCTTTCCTGATGGTGTTCCCCGTGATGGCTGCCAACGCCGGCTCCGGCTTACGGGCACTGGATCCCAAACTGGCGGAGCTGTTCCAGGCGTACGGCCTGTCTCCGGCATACCGTCTGCGCTACCTGTACCTGCCGTCCCTCCTGCCTTTTATCTTGGGGGGCCTGCGAAGTTCTCTCTCCCTCTCGTGGAAAGTGGTAGTTGCCGCGGAAGTGCTGGTTCAGCCCCGGCGGGCCTTGGGAACCGGTATGCAGGCCGCTAAAGCCCAGCTTGAAACCCCGGAACTCTTTGCCTGGACCGCCGCTGCTGTCATGGCGGCGGCCTTTTCCCAGTTCCTCCTCTCCGTTCTGCTTGCGCTCTGCGGGAATGAGGGGAAGCGCTAACTGGGGAGCGGGGAAAAGGCGGCTCTTCGGTGTCTGTTGAACTTGCGTTAAAAAACGTTGCCTTCGGCTATGACGGGCCGGAGCATAAAACGCTCTTTACCGATCTTTCCCTTACCGTGGGGCAGGAAAGCCCCGTGGTCATTCTGGGGCCGTCGGGCTGCGGCAAGACCACCTTGCTGCGCCTCATGGCGGGACTCCTGCGGCCTGCGGCAGGGGAGATTCACGGCCGCCCGGCTGCGGGCGCTCAGGCTTTTGTGTTTCAGGAAGACCGGCTTCTCCCCTGGCTGCGGGTTCTGGACAACGTGATGCTCCCTATACGGGAAGCGCTGGGTGAGGCGCAGGCCCGTGAACGGGCGCGGATCATGCTGGAGCGGTTTTCTCTCGCGGACAAGGAGGCGGCCTATCCGGGGAACCTTTCCGGCGGTCAGCGCCAGCGGGTTTCCCTGGCCCGGGCCTTTGCGTTTCCCGCGCCGCTTATGTTCATGGACGAGCCTTTTCAATCGCTGGACTACCCGCTGCGGCTGGAACTCATCGATCGCGTCCGGGGGCTGCTGGAAGCGGAACCTCGGCTGCTTATTATGGTAACGCACGATCCGCGGGAGGCGATCTTGCTGGGAGAGCGTATTATTGTACTGGGGCGTCCGCCTGAGGGGATTGTTTTTGACGAGCGGGAAGAACGGGACCGCCTTACCTTAGAAAAGAGGCTTCTTGAGGCTCTTGGCATTGAGCGCCCTCCGCCCGCCCTCTTATAAGTGCAAAACCTTGGAAGCGCAGGACTTACAGAGTATTTGTTTGGAGTTGACCACCCAGCCCCGGGCGATAAGCGCCCTGAACACATGGGCCTTGGGTGTTTTGGAGGAGAATGAAACCCCGGTCTTACATTCGTGGCAGCGGATGGTGGAGGAAAGGGACTTGGAGATATTGGAGATAACGTGGACCCCGTTCTCTATGGCGGAAGATTTTTCCTTGCGTATGTCTACTTCGTGGATGATGGCTGCGGCATAGGCCAAAATGTCTGAGGATTCCTGGCGGATGAGGTTCAGGAAGAGCGATGTGGACTGTTCAGAAATGCAGAATTTATTGATCGCCGAATTAAAATCCGTCAATTTATCGGAAAGGGTATTAGCTAATTTAAGCAGATTCGAGGAGAAAGCCCCTTCCTCGATGTGTTTTATCTGGAAAAACCGTTCCGCGAACGCCATGGTAGCGGAGGAGATAACGTCGTGGAAGTAGAGAATCGCTTCAGTTACGGAGCCAGGAGTAAAATTATGTCGCATCAGGGTAACTCCTTCTGGAAAACAGTACTTACCATATCTTCGGAAGAAAACGCCGTAAATATTACCGTTGATTTGAAAAATTTACGGCGGATAGTATTCTCATGCCGCGGGCCGTTCCCGCCGATAATGGCGCCTAGCTGATAGACCAGACGGCGTACCAATGGCAGGCCGCGCCGGCCAGGACAAACACGTGCCAGGTTACATGCGCCCCCCGTTTGCGGGGCTTGCGGTACCACAGCGTCCCCAGGGAATAGGTAATCCCGCCGATCAGGAGGAAGATCAGGGTGATCGGGGGGACGGCCCGTCTGAGGGGGAACCAGCCGGCCACAATCGCCCAGCCCATAGCGATATACACCGCTACTTCCACCTTTTTGAGGAATTTCCAGTTGGCCGCGTACAGGACGATTCCCGTTGCGGCAAGTCCCCACTCGGCGGCGAAGAACGCCCAGCCCCAGGGACTCCCCCGGAGGCTGATGAGGCAGAAGGGGGTATAGGTCCCCGCGATGAGCAGGTAGATGGCCGCGTGATCCAGTACCCGGAGTACCCGCTTCACTTCCGCCCGCTGCGCGGCGTGGTACAGGGTGGAGGCCAGGAACATGATGATCATAGCCGCGGCATAGATGACGTAGGCGGTTACGGCCAAAGCGCCGCCGCCTGAACCGCCGATGGTTCCCACTCCCCGCAGGATCAGCAGCACGAGACCGGCGGCGGCAATCAGGGCCCCTAAACCGTGCAGTATGGAGTTAGCGGCCTCTTCCCCCGGTGTCTGACAAGGCAGAGGGCTTGCGGCGGAAGGGTTCTTTTCTGTTTGTTGACTGTTCATATTTATAAGAGACACGGATTGCCCCCGGCGGTTGCGCGCCGGGGAGAGGGGGCGTTGTTACCGGGCTGCCGGGGTTCAGGCCCCGAATGATGAATTGAAACTGTTTATGAGTGAAGAAGAGTCCGCCTTAAGATTCATCACTGTCCCTGGAGCGGCTGCCCTGCGGAATGCAGCATGAAGGCGGGAAACCCCGCAGCGCTTTGAACGATTTGTAGAAATGGAATGTGTCGCTGAACCCGCAGTTTACAGCCGCTTCATGTACTTTGTATGCACCGCTTTGAAGCAGGTTTTCGGCGTTCCGTACCCGTATCTGGGTAAGGTACTGATGGACGGTTAATCCAGTTTTCTGTTTGAATAGCCGCCCGAAATATGCCGTCCCGAGACGAGACTGTTCAGCCAGCCCCTGTACGGTGAGTTTTTCCGCATAGTGCGCCGATATGAACCTGACTATCCGGTTTATCCGGTAATCGCCTTCAGCAGAGTCCACATTATAGAAGATAATCTCCGCGAGGCGGTGGATAATCAGCATCAGCAGGGCGCGGGTCTTCATGATGTAGCCGCGCTGCTGTTCGGTCCAACTGACAGTCAGCTCCCTGAACAGACTGATGATGTCCTGCCGCAGTCCGATATGGGTTATCGCGGGGACGGGCGGGAAAACGGCTTGGTCCGAGGGAAATTTCGCCTTGAAATTGATTGAAAAGCAGTGCATGAGCTTATCGGGATAGGTATGCGCCTCTTTTTCAACGCCCTCGGTGAGGCAGAGCAGGTCACCAGGGCCCAGCTCGGAAGCAGCGCCGTCGATGGTATAGCGGGCTCTGCCTTCGACGATGTAGGTAATGTCGCAGTTGTCCACGAGGTGGGGCCGCAAACGCCACTCGGGC
>JAITHH010000018.1 GCA_031280065.1 Treponema sp.
ACCACCCAGGACTGGGTAGCGAAAAAGGCGGGAATCAGCTTTAACACCTTGCAGGGCTGGATTTCCAAGGAGATATTTCCCCGGGTCAACGAGGCGGTCCGTATCGCCGCCGTCCTGAATACCTCGGTGGAATACCTGGTTACCGGCGCCGTCCAGGACAACAAGGCCGCGCTTGACCGCATCTGCCAGCAGCTCCCCCAGATTCGGAGCCATCTGGAAATCATCGAGGCGGCGGTGCGGGAATTACGGTAGTATGCCGGTCATGAAGCTCATTTTTCCAGCGGCTGGAACGCCGCCTCTATCCGCGCCCACCTGGTACAGCTCTAGGGAAGCACTGATTTATTCAACCGAGAATAAATCAGTGCTACTTTAATGTGGTATTTGCGTAATGAAATGAGCAAATACATCGAACCAAAGGTTCGCGGGCAACGCTGATTAGCGTCAAGTTAATCAGCGTTGCCCTAGCGCTGGCAGCGGCCGTCCTTCAATATAAACGAACGGTGAATAACCTGTTTATGGCTGTATAATAAACGTTTTGCGATCCTATGGCCCCAAAAGGAGATGGCTATGAACACGAATATCATCGTAATGGCGTTGTATTTCCTCATTACCCTGACGGTTGGCGTATACTTCGGCAGGAAGAAGACCGGCAAATCAGCGGACTTCACCGTAGGCGGACGGGCCTTGGGGGGCATGATCATCTTCTTCACCATGCTCGCCACCATCGTGGGAGCCAGCTCCGTGATGGGCTACTCAAACTGGTTTGCCCGGCGGGGGCTCTCCCAGTTCTGGTTCACCATCGGCATCACCATTACCAACCTCCTCTACCTCTTCTACCTGGGGCCCCGGATCAACGAATTCGGGCGCAAACATGGCGGAGAAACCATCGGCGACTGGTTCCTCTTTCGCTATGGAACGGTTTCCAAGTACCTGGCGTCGCTCCTCATCGCCGCGGCGTACATCGCCATTACCGCCTTTCAGTACCTGGCAATGGCCACCATTCTGAACATAACCACCGGCATACCCTTCACCATAGCCCTGGTCCTGACCGCGGCGATTGTCGTGATCTACACCTCCTTGGGGGGGCTGTGGGCGGTGGTTTCCACCGACATCCTCCAGGGCTTTATGACCCTTCTGGGCGTGTTTATCATGGTTCCCCTCTTCCTGTCCAAGGCTGGGGGGTGGACCGCCGTGCTGAACGCCCAGCCTGCGGGTCATCTGGGCTGGTTCAGCAACGTGAGCCCCTGGAATGCCTTTGCGTCCATGCTCACCCTGGGCCTGGGGATCGTGTCCTGGCCGGACATCTGGCAGCGGATGTACGCGGCCAAGAATATCGGGGTGCTGAAGAAGTCTTACGCGGCGTATATCGCGGCGGGGCTCCTTATCACCGTGTCCACCATGTTCATCGGCTTCACCTCCCATGTGCTGCTCCCCAGCTTTGAGGGAAGCGCCAACGCCATGCTCCCCACGCTGATCTTACAGCAGTTGCCCAATGTGCTGGGCGCGGTTCTGCTGGCCGCCCTGATCGCCGTGATCATGGGAACCGCCGACTCGGTGCTTTTGGTAAGCGCCGTCATCATCGAGAAAGATATAATAAGTCCCTTCCTTAATAAGAACCGCACGGACAAGCAGAAACTGATCCTCACCAAGATCGTTACTGCGGTTACCGGCGTTGCGGTCCTGGGGGTGCTGTTCTTTAGTACCGATATGTTCGATTTGTGGGTGAAGAGTGCCGACATCACCGGGGCCACGCTGGCCGTACCTATCCTCTTGGGCTTTGTATGGAAGCGTCCCGGCGAATGGGCTGTGCTGGCTTCTATCATCTTCGGCTTTGGAGGCTGGCTCCTCTTTACCCTGGTGAAGTTCCCTGTCGCCATCAGCCCGATCCTGCCTGGCGCGGCCCTGTCCCTGGCGGCCTATGTTATCGCCGCTTTCCTGGCTCCGGCCAAACCGGTCTATGTCCGCAACTGAATTCAGCCTGGTGATTCGCGGGGCCCGGGTCATGGACCCCGAATCCGGCCTGGATGAAGTTCTGAACGCCGGTATTCTGAACGGACAGATCGAAGCGCTCTCCGCCGCGCCGCTTCGGGGCAGGGAGGAGATCGACGGCTCCGGAGCGGTTCTCGCGCCGGGGTTCATCGATATTCACACCCACGAGGACTTTTACGAGGGAGAAGCTCCCGCCTTCCGTCTGCCCCATGAAACCGCCGCCGCAGCCATGCGAACCGGGAATACGGTCATCGCCGGGGGAAATTGCGGTTCCAGCAATTATCCGGTTGGGGAGTATCTGGCGGCGCTTAAACAGGCGGCTCTGCCTATCACCTGTCTGACGCTGGTTGGGAATTGCAGTCTGCGGGAGGTCCTCGGACTGGGCCCCTACGATCAGGCAAGTCCCGGTCAGATTGCCGCAATGGGGGACATGGCCCGCAAAGCCTTGGACGAGGGCGTTGCGGGCGTTTCATTCGGGCTTCAATACGCGCCGGGCACGAGTTTTGATGAATTAACCGCGCTGGCCGCCGCTGCCGGGGAGCGGAAGACGTTCTTCGCGGTTCACATGCGCCATGACACCCCGGGCAAGGCCTTGGAAACCGTAGAGGAAGTGCTGGAAGCCGCCCGGATCAGCGGCGCGGCCTTGCAAATCTCCCACTTGGCCGCAAATGTCTACAGCCGGGATAACCTGCACCAGGCCGCCCGGCGCATCGAGGCTTCAGGGCTCCCCGTTACCGCCGATGTATACCCCTATGATACCTGGGCGGCTGCCATCCAGTCAGCGGTGTTTGACCAGGGGTTTGATGAATTTAACTTCGGCGTGGAGGATTTGGAGATTCTTTCAGGTCCCCTGGCGGGACGTTACTGCACGGAGGCGATCTTTGAAGAACTCCGCCGCGCCCCGGAAAACACCGCCGTGGCCTGTCACCGGGCCATTCCCCCGGAGGACATCGAGGCGGCCTACCGGCTGCCCTTCGTGTGCCTTGGGAGTGACGCGATGATCGCCCTGGACGTCCAGGGCCGGCGCAAGGGGCATCCCCGTTCCGCAGGTTCGCCCGCCCGGTTTTTGGGGCATTATGTCCGGGAGCGGAAGGTTCTATCCCTCATGGAGGGTCTGCGGAAGCTCACCCTCATGCCGGCGGACCGGCTTGGGCTCAAAAAGAAAGGGCGCGTCCAGGCAGGCTGCGACGCGGACTTGGTTCTCTTTGACCCCGCCGTTATCGCTGACCGGGCTGAATACGGCATTGACCGCTGCGGCCTCCCCCCGGCGGGTATCCGGGCGGTGATCTGCGGGGGCCGGAAAGTCTACGGTTCTATTTGAAGATTCTGCCCTGCCTTATATAATAGAAGTAATGCGAGAATATGTAGTTCCTACCAATATTGACGACCGGATCATATCGAGGGGGGCGCGGCTCCTGGCTGAGGGCGGCCTTGCGGGACTGCCCACGGATACCAGTTGGAGCCTCGTCTGCTCCTTTCAATCACGGGAGGGGCTCAAAAAGCTCAGGCGGCTGTCCGGCGAGCGGGATGAGCGGCATTTTACCCTCCTCTGCGCGGATATATCGCAGTTCGGCGAATTTTGCAGCATGGATAATAGCCGGTTCAGGCTTATCAAGCGCCTTTCCCCCGGTCCCTATGTCTTTATCCTCAAAACCCTCCTGGGAACCGAAAAAACCCTGGGCCTGCGCCGCCGGGAAATAGGAATCCGCATCCCCGATCATCCCCTGCCCCGCGAGGTGATAAAAACCCTTGGCCAGCCCCTCTATTCGGTAACGGCCAAGCGGGGCATGACCAGCGGGGGCGGCGGCAATTCATCCGAAGCCTTTGATGGCGCTTCGGCGGAAGACGGCCTCCCGCCTATCCCGGAGGAGGAACTGTTCGAGGGAGGCTGGGAGCTGGAGGATATTCCCGGCCTGGAACTGATCCTGGACAGCGGCGAAGAACAGCAGCGGATATTCTCCACGATCCTGGATATGTCAGGCGGCGATGTGCGGCTTGTCCGCGCCGGAGCGGGCCCCTGGCCGGTCTAAAGTTCCCATGACCAAACAGTGGGTTCGGGTGGTACTGCGGCGGCGGGTGATAGTCATCACTATTCTGTTGCTGCAAATAGCAATGCTGCTTTTCCTGATTGCCGGTTCTTCTATCTTATTCCGCTACGCGGGCTGGACCTTGAGCGGTCTGAGTGTGATTGTCAGCCTGTATATTCTGAACAAAAAGGAAAAACCGGCTTATAAACTTACCTGGATATTTCTTATTTTGATGTTCCCGATATTCGGGGGCATGGTATACGTGTTCTTTTATTCACAATCCAACTCCAAGAAGCTGCGTAAACTCAGCGCCGATGTTGACCGGAAGTGCAAGCCCCTTTTTTTGATGCCCGGCAGCATCCTGCCAAGCCTGGAAGAAAAACAGGAAGACTGTCTGCTCCAGGTACGCTACCTGGAAAACTACGCGGGTTTCCCCGTCTATGCCCATACCCAGTGCGAGTATTTTGGATCAGGTGAATCTTTTTTCCAGGAAGTTTTGACAGAACTGGAAAAAGCGGAACGCTATATCTTTATGGAATTTTTTATCCTGCGCCAGGGGAAGATGCTGGACCCTATTCTGGATATTCTGGAGCGGAAGGCCCGCGCCGGTCTGGATGTGCGGCTGCTCTACGACGACCTGGGCTGCTTTATGTCCCTGCCGTCGGACTTCAAACAGTACCTGAAAGAGCGGGGTATTCAGTGTACAATATTCAATCCGTTTAAGCCGGTTCTCTCGTCCCACCAGAACAACCGCGATCACCGGAAGATCATCTCGATTGACGGAAAGACCGCGTTTACCGGGGGAATGAATCTCGCCGATGAGTACATCAACGCCTACCGGAAGTACGGTCACTGGAAAGACGCGGCGATCATGCTGCGCGGCGAGGCGGCCTGGTCGCTCACGCTCATCTTTCTGCGCATGTGGAATTTGGGGAAGAAGCGCATGGATGATTTCGCCTCGTTTTACCCCTGGAGCAATTCACCCTGTCCGGTCGAGTCTGACGGCTATGTGCAGCCCTACGCGGACAGTCCTATTGACGATGAAAACGTGGGGGAGCATGTGTATATCCAGATCATCAACAATGCGCGGCGGTATGTGTATATCAACACTCCCTATCTGGTGGTGGACGAGAATCTGCTTTCGGCCCTGAGTCTGGCGGCCAAGAGCGGGGTGGATGTCCGCATTATTACTCCCCACCGCTGGGATAAGAAGGTGGTGCAGATCACGTCGCGTTCATATTACCGGCAGCTTATCATGGCGGGGGTCAAGGTGTATGAATACACGAGCGGCTTTAACCATTCCAAGACCTTTGTCTCGGATGACAAGGCGGCGACGGTGGGCACGACGAATCTGGATTTTAGGAGTCTGTATCTGCATTTTGAGTGCGGGGTGTGGATTTACAACAACCAGGCGGTGCGGGCGGTTAAGGAAGATTTTTTGAAAACGATTCCTATTTCGCACCAGGTTACGCTGGCTGACTGCGCCCGGAACGCTGCCAGCGGTTTTGTGCAGGATGTGCTGCGGCTTTTTGCTCCGCTGATGTAGCGCGGCTGCGGGGGCGGAACCCCCA
>JAITHH010000077.1 GCA_031280065.1 Treponema sp.
GGAATATCAGGAAGCGGTTTATCATTACAAGAACGCCGAAACAAAAGAGGAAAAGGCCAAACTGAATAAACTCATTACGGAAATTAAAAATAATTTTCGCGGCGAGGCTGAAAAACACAGCAGACTGAACCAGAAAAAATACCGCCTTCACGCTGAATTAACAGCTATGACTCAGCAGGAATTGTTTGACCTTACAGAAAAAGAAAAAACGAAGAAAGAAAAACGCATACAAGAAATATCAGATGAAATAAGCCTTATTGACCGGCAAATTGAGGATGTCAAAACCAACAAGATATACGACAACGCTTTTGAATGGCGTTTTGAATTCCCAGAAGTCCTGAACAATGATGGCGATTTTATAGGCTTTGACGCGGTGATTGGGAACCCGCCGTATATGAGAATTCATGAATCATCAAAAAGTGAAAAGATTTATTATAAAAATTGCTATTATTCTGCCTCCAACCAGTTTGATTTATACCAGTTATTCTATGAAAAAGGGTTAAATATAATAAAAGAGAATGGGCAATTTGGTTATATTACTTCAAATAAATTCTGCGTTACAAATTATGGGAGAAATTTGCGTGAATTACTTATAGAGAAATATGCCATTTTATCTATTGTCGATGTGTCAAATCTCGAAGTATTTAAAGAAGCCGCAACATACCCTTATATTTTCTTGTTGTCAAACAGCAAAACCAACGAAAAAAAAATTGCGATTTTATATTCAGATGAAGTATACAATGGCGAATTGACATTTAAGTACAGCTCACTTATTTGTCAAAATAACATCTTGGTTGGGGAAAATCGAAATATTGAATTGAAATTCAATTCCGAAAAAAGTTTTCTGATTAATAAAATTGAAGAAAAGGGAAATAAGGGCATTCTATCTGTATACAGAGGCCGCGGTACTGCTAAAGATTTAGTTGATAAATCAAAAAATACTGTTATCTCAATTACTAATCGGCAGATAAAGCGTTATATGCTTACAGGTGAAAAATTTTATAGAAAAGCAGAACAGTACACTAATGATTTTGAGCCAAAAATTCTCATGAAAAAAATATGCTATTATTTGGAGGCCGCACTTGACAAAACTGGCAAGATAAATCCAATAAACACAGTATATGTAATAAAATCACATGATAACAATATAGACTTACGATACATTGCAGCGTTGCTTTCTTCAAAGTTACTATCCTATTTCGTTAGAGCGCGATATATGTCTACGCATATGCGAGGCGGGTATATTGAATTGAGAGTTTTTGAAGTTGAAAAGCTGCCTATTGTGGTTCCTGATTTCTCAAAACTATACCCTAAAAAAATTTATGATAAAATACTCAAGCTTGTAGATGAACTTGTTGAAACAGAAACATCAAACAAAAAGAAAAATCAATTGGATAAACAAATTAATGAGCTGGTTTATGAGCTTTATGGTATTAATAAAGATGAACGGCAAACAATAGAAGCATCCATTGATTTTAATATTCCGAGGAGAAATAATCAATGAGGAATAGTTATGCGAAATGACGGTTTGTATGAAGACTTTGCGCGATTTGAATCACTGGATGAGGTGGAAACCTATATGCATCTCAATCCACAAGCCGATACATCCGTATGGAGAGAAATCAACGTATTTGAGCCGGAATTTCCGTTGAGCAAGATGGAATATGAGCAGGAGCAAACCGCAGGGCGCTGTCTGTTCCCGCCCGGCGGCTGCTTAGTTCAGCGCCCGGTAACAGCCGCACTTGAGGTAGAAGGACTCGTCATAGCCCAGCAGGATAGGGTGATCCGCCGCTTGATACCGGAAGTCAAGCTGGGTCAGGCGGCGTCCCGCATCGGCGGCGGCTTCGGCGATCATGCGTTTGAAGCGCTCCCCGTCCAGGGCATGACTGCATGAGCAGCTTACCAAAAGCCCGCCGGGAG
The DNA here is from genome assembly GCA_031280065.1 of Treponema sp. The sequence continues at coordinate 1,921 of JAITHH010000077.1, forward strand.
CGAGGAGCTTGAGCGCCCGCAGGTTGATCTCTTTATAGCCCCGCAGGGCCCCTGCCAAGGCGGAACGGGACTTGGCAAAGGCTGGCGGATCGAGAACCACGCAGTCAAAACGTTCCCTCTGCCGCGCATACCGGGGGAGCAGGTCAAAGACATCCCCCTCAGCCGCCTCGATCCGGTCTTCCGCCCCGTTGAGCCGGGCGTTGAGCGCCAGGGTTTCCAAGGCGGCGGCGGAGGCGTCCAGGGCCCGGACCCGTTCCGCGCCAAACCGCGCCGCGTGAATCGCAAAGCCCCCGGTGTAGGAACAGCAGTCCAGGACCCGGCCCCCCCGGATGCGTTTCGCGGCCCGCAGGCGGTTCTCCCGCTGATCCAGAAAGTGGCCGGTCTTCTGGCCTTCCTCCAAATGTACCGCAAAGGGAAAGCCGTTCTCAAAGATCACGATACCCCCGTGCGGAAAAGAACCCCGGATAAGCCCTTCTCGCAGGGGCAGGCCCTCAAGCTCCCGGACCTTGGCCGCGTCTTTTTCGATGATCCCCGCCGGAAGCCCCAGGGGAGATTCCGCCGGCTCCCGGGCCAGCACTTCTTCCAGCGCGGCCAGTATCTCGTCCCGGCGGGAGTCCATGCCCCAGGCCAGGAACTGCACGGCCAGCCAGGACGCGGGCGGGCCCAGGGCCCTTTCGAGCGCGCCGTATTCCAGGGGCCGGGCGGATACCGCCCCCATTGCCGCCTCCAGGGGCCAGCCCGTGTAGCGGTCGATGATCAGGCCCGGCAGAAAATCAGCCTCCCCAAACACAAGCCGGGCCGATTCCCGCCGCAGGTCAAAACCCTCCCGGCGGCCCAGCGCCTCCCGGATGCGGCGCTTGAAGAAACCCTTGTCTATCCCCTCCTTGGAAGGGCTGTAGATACGGGCGATGATCTTTGAGCGGGGATTCACCAGGGCCCGGCCCAGGTAGGTTTTGAAGGCGCTCTCCACGTCCGCCGTCTCGCCGCTTTCCAGCGCCGCCGGACGGCCGTTAGACCTTTGGCCCGCGCTTCCCGGCGATGAATCGAGCGCCCGGTCTACCTCGTTATCGTAGACCCAGGGGTGTCCCATGAGAATTCGTATCTCCTCCCCGGCCTTCAGGATGATCCGCTTCACGTCCTAGCCCTCCCCGCCCTGCCCCCGGCGGACGGTGAATTCCTCGCGGGGGTTCCAGGCGCGGCGGGCGTTCTCCTTGGCCTGGCTCAGAAAATATGCCTGGGCCCGGAACGGGGGCTCACCCGGCGGCGGACTCAGGCGGGTCCACGCGCCGTCCGTTCCGAGGAGCCGCGCCTGGCAGTTATCCCGGAAGCAGGCGTCCAGAATGTCCCGAAGCCGCTCGCGTATATCCTCCTGGAGCACCGGGAACATCAGTTCAACGCGACGCTCCAGGTTCCGGGGCATCCAGTCCGCGCTGGCAAGGTAGAATTCCTCAGCCCCGGCGTTGGCAAAGCAGTAAATTCTCCCGTGTTCCAGGAAGGAATCCACGATGCTGATGACCCGGATGTTTTCCGAGAGCCCCGGAACGCCCGGAACCAGGGTGCAGATGCTCCTGACATTGAGGAATATCTGCACACCCGCCTGGGAAGCCCGGTACAGGGCCTCGATCACCTCCGGGTCCGAGAGGGAATTCAGCTTGGCCATGATCCTGCCGGGACTGCCGGGGCTTGAGCGCTTGGCCTCCCGGCTGATGAGTTCAATCAGGCGGCGCTTGAGGCCCAGCGGGGCGATGACCAGGGTCCGCATATCCATGAGCGCCGAATACCCGGTGATCATATTGAAGATCAGCCCCGCGTCAAAGGCGATGTCCTCCCGTGCGGTGAACAGGCACAGGTCTTCGTAGCTTTTCGCGGTCCGGTCGTTGTAGTTCCCCGTGGAGAGGTGGACGTAGCGCCTCATGCCGTCCTGCTCCCGGCGGATCACCAGGCTGAGTTTCGCGTGCACCTTGAGCCGGGCCAGCCCGTAGACCACGATTACCCCGGCCCGCTCCAGCCGGTTCGCCCAGGAGATGTTCCGCTCCTCGTCAAAGCGGGCCTTGAGTTCCACCACGGCGGTAACGTGCTTGCCCTTGAGGGCCGCCTCCTCCAGGGCCCGGATAATGGGGGAGTTGCCGCTGGTACGGTACAGGGCGGTCTTGATGGAGATAACCTGGGGATCGGCGGCGGCGTCCTGGAAGAACCGCACCGCCGGATCAAAGGAATCGTAGGGCAGGTGGAGCAGCACATCCTCCCGGCTGAGGCGCTCCCACAGGGGTTCGTCCCGGGCAAAGGCGGGGTTCCAGTAGGTTTTGGGCGCTTTGAGCCGCAGATGGTCAAAACCCCGCATCGAACACAGCTCCGAGAGGCTCCGCAGATCCAGGGGGGAGCGGCATTCGTACAGGCCGTCCTCGCCGAGGTTCAGCCGCCGGGCCAATTCGTCCCGCAGCCGGGGACTGTCTGCGGACCGCTCCGGGTCCGCGGATAAGATCATCCGCACCACCGCCGAGCGGTCCCGCTCCTGGATCACCTCTTCCATGGCCTCGATAAAGTCCTCGTCCCGCCGCTCGTCCACGGAAAAATCCGCATCGCGGTTCACCATGAAGAGCATACTCTCCTTGACCGTATAGCCGGGGAAGAGGTAGGCACCCCAGGTCAGGACCGCTTCGTCGGCCAGGGCCCAGCGGAACTTCCCATCTCCCTCACCGGGCAGGGGAATGATCCGGTTCAGGGCCGGGGGAATCTGGACTACCGAGATTTTCTCCGCAGCCCCCGGTGCATCCCCGCCGTCCTCCCCGGCGAGGAGAAAGGCCGCGTAAATCGATTGATTCCCGATGAGGGGCGGGGGCTCCTCCTCCCCGGTCATGGGGAAGCGGAGCGGGCTGAGGAGCGGGTGAATTTCCCGCACAAAAAAACTTTCCAGGTAATCCATCTGGGCCAGACTGTAGGCGTCGGGCCGCACCAGCTCCAGCCCTCCGGCTGCCAGGGCGGGGAATATTTCCTGCTCCAGGCACCGGTACTGGCGGCGCATGATGTCCCGTATCTTCTCGGCGGCCATCCGTATCTGGGTTTCGGGACTGAGCCCCGACGGGTCCTGGTCTATTCCCGCCCGCTGTGCCCGCTGGAGGGCCGCCATCCGCACCATGAAGAACTCGTCAAAGTTGGACGATACAATAGAAAGAAACCGGAAACGCTCCAGGGGGGGCAGATCGGTGCGGAGCCCCTCTTCCAGCACCCGTCCGTTAAAATCGATCCACGAAAGATCGCGGCTGAAAAACCGCGCGCCGTTTTTGCTCATGTCAAGATCACCTTATATCCGAATACATCCTGGAACATATCGGCCTTTTCTTCCAGGCCGACGCGCTCGGAACTCAAATCGTAGGTTCCGCCGGTGTGAAGCGCCACGGTCTCGCTGCGGCGCTCCACGGCGACCGCCTTGATCCGCTGGGAATGGCCCCGGTCCAGGGCGTCGGCCACGCGGAGGATCGACGCCATTTTCAGCACGAGGATACGCTCTTCCCGCTGGAGGGCCAGGTAGTCGATGTCCGTGGGCGAGGGGGGCTCCCCCCGGTGGTAGCGGATCACGTTGCCGATGATGTCCAGTTCGTCCCGGTGGAGGCCGAATATCTCCGAGTTGGCCACGATGTACTGGCCGTGTTTGTGATGTCCCGATCCCCGGATGAACATGCCGACGTCGTGGAGCAGGGCCGCGACTTCCAGCATCATCCGTTCCCGGCGGTTCATGCCGTGTTCCTGGGCCAGCGCGTCAAAGAGAACCATGCACTGGGCTGCCACATAGCGGTTATGCTCCTCGTCATAGTGGTACTTGCGGCCCAGGTTGACCGCCGAGGCGATGATCTGGGAAAAGAATTCCTCCTGAAGTTCCGCCTCCACCCCGTGGGCCAGATCGATGAGCAGGCCCTCGCGGATGGAAACGGCGGGGACCACCACCTGGGGCGCGGAGGTCCGTTCCAGGAAGAGTTTGTAGACGAGGTTCCCCGGCACAAAGCCCTCGGCGTCCGCGTAGGGTATTTCGAATTTCTGAGCGCAGTCCTCGGCGCTGCAGCCCTGAATCTTCTCCACAAATTGAATGAAGGCGTCCCGGTCGATGGTCCAGCAGTATTCGTTGAGCTGCCGGCCAATGCGGGCGGCGGCGGCGCGGATGTCGGAACCGGCCACCACAAAGGTCCGCACATAGGAGAGGTCCATCTCCGCGTTGAGGAATTCCGAGGTGTTGCGGACGATCTCATTGAGGTAGCGATCACGGGAGCGGGCGGACCCCAGGGCCAGCCGGGACTGCCGGTCGATGAGAATGGTCCCCAGGCGCAGGCTGTGCGCCCCGGCCATCTTTCCCCGGCGCAGGAGCATGATCTCCGTTGAACCGCCGCCTATCTCGATGATCATGGAATTGGAGCGCCAAAACTGGGGGAAGTCGTTTTTCAGGGCGAAACGGACGGCCAGGTACATGAGGCGGTTTTCCTCGATGCCCTCCACGATGGTAAGGAGGAAGCCCGTTTCCTGCCTGACCCGGTCCACGAAGACATCCCGGTTCCGGGCCACGCGCAGGGCGCTGGTGGCGATCACCCGCACATTTTCCCCGGCGATGCCCCAGCCGTCCAAATGCTCCCGGAAATTCCGCAGCACCGTCAGGCACTCAAGCAGGGACTCCCTGGACACCTGGCCCGAAGTGAACACATCCCGTCCCAAGGCCACGGGCCTCCCCGCCCGGTCCAAGGTCCGCCAGCGGCCCTCCGCGTCCAGCTCGGCGATAAGCAGCCTGATGCCGGTAGAACCTATCTCCAGAACCGCCGCGAGCCGTACCGCCGGGGGATGTTTCTTTGTTGCGCCCATTTGCTCTAGTATTGTGCGCCTGGCCAAAAGGATCAATATTGCTGGGGAGGGGCGAAAAAAACGCGATTTTTTCAGAATTTAACCGCTTCGCCTCTTGACTTTTTTTCTCTGTCCTTATATGCTTTCTTCATCAGCGCGGGGTAGAGCAGTTGGCAGCTCGTCGGGCTCATAACCCGGAGGTCGCAGGTTCGAGTCCTGCCTCCGCTAACGGCTTGTAATTCATTGTATGGCAATGGGTTGCAAGCCTTTTTTGTTTTCTACGGGGCGAATGGGGGGCGCAGTCATGTCCGTTCTTTACCAGCCGGAGATTTGAGCGTATACCGTAAAATATGAACTCGATGTATACCGTGAATACAGACGATCTTACCCCGCAGTTTATCACGATGCTGAAACAGGCGTACCCCGGCAAAACCGTTGAG
>JAITHH010000134.1 GCA_031280065.1 Treponema sp.
ATGTTCATGTACATCGCACGGGTGTACGAAAAAATCCTTGGGGACAAAAACCTGTACAGCGGTAAGCTGCTGCACATCCCCCGGCCTGAGTTTTTCGTGCTCTATAACGGAACCGATCCATATCCCGACGAACAGACGCTCAAGTTGTCCTCGGCGTTTGAGGACGGCGCGTCTCTGGGGCTTCCGGGAACAGACCGCCCCGCGCTGGAGCTGGAGGTGCGGATAATCAATATCAACGCCGGACGGAATGAAGTGCTGGTGCGCAAATGCCGGATTCTGGGGGAATACATAGCGTTCGTGGCGAAGGTGCGGGAGTACGGGCGGAGCATGGATGACAAGGAAGAGGCGTTTAAGGCGGCGATACGGTACTGCCGTACGCATGACATCCTGTAAGAGTTTTTGGAAGAGAACGCGGCGGAGGTATTTAACATGCTGATAACCGAATGGAACCTGGACGACGCGAAGCAAGTCTGGTTTGAAGAGGGCCGGGAAGAAGGATTTGAAAAGGGCCGGGAGGAAGGGTTTGAAAAAGGGGCGCAAAACAAGCAATTGGAAGTATTGACGCTTCTGGAACAGGCCGAGAGTCTGGATGATTTCAAGCGGCTGCTGCGTGTACAGTTCAAAGACGGGGGAGAAAACACCTGGACCGTCCAATCTTAACCTCAGAGAGAAACTGGAGATACTCGCGCTGATGGAGCAGGCTGAGAACCTGGAAGATTTCAGGCGGTTGCAAGCCCAGCTCAAGGGAACCGGCGGAAACGCCTGGACCGCGCAATTTTAACGGGACGGGGCTCTCCTCCCCGCTTCCGCCGGGCCGGAAAGGAGCGTCTATGGACACACTGCGGATATTGATACCCAAAGGGCGTATCTTTGATAACATTTCCCGGCTCTTTGCCGAGGCGGGCTTTCCCATCGGCCTGCCGGAGCGCGCCTACCGGCCTATCATCGGCGCGGACTGGCTGGACGCCAAGATCATGAAGCCCCAGAACGTGGGTGAACTCCTGGAACTGGGGAGCCACGACGCGGGCTTTACCGGCGTTGACTGGATACGGGAGAGCGGCGCCGAGGTGGAGGAAATCCTCGACCTGGGTTTTGACCGGGTGCGGATCGTGGCCGCCGCGCCGGTTGAACTGGACGAGGCGGCCCTGCGGAAGAAGAAACTCGTGGCGGCCACCGAGTACGTGAACCTCGCCGGACAATGGCTGCGGGCCCAGGGCTATAATTTCAGAATCCTCAGAACCTACGGGGCCACCGAGGTATTCCCCCCGGATGACGCGGACATGATTATCGACAACACCTCCACCGGCCAGACCCTGCGGGACAACGGTCTGCGGATCGTGGACACCCTCATGACGAGTTCCACCCGCTTTGCGGCCTCCAAAGCGGCCCTCGCCGTCCCGGACAAGCGCCGGCGCATCGAGGAGCTGGCCATGCTCTTTCAAGCGGTACTGGACGGGCGGGAGATGGTGATGCTGGAGATGAACGTGGCCGAATCCCGGTTTGCGGAACTCACGGCGGGCCTGCCCAGCATGAAGAGCCCCACCGTGGCCCCCCTCCACAACAACCAAGGCTTTGCGGTGAAAATCGCCGTTAAGAAGGGCGAGGTGCCGGACCTGATTCCCCGCTTGAAGAAGCTGGGGGCCGGGGATATTGTAGAGTACGATCTGCGGAAGGTCGTACCCTAATGGCGGAGGAGACGCGGCTGTATGAACCGAAAAGTTAAGCGCCGGCTGAAAAAGGCCGCGGTATTTTCCGTATGCGCGGCGCTGGTCTTCTTCGTGTCCGCGCCCGTCAATTCAGCCCTGGCGGTTGAAAAAAACGCCGCAAAGACGGCGGCAAACGCCGCGTATTTCAGCGGCGGCGCGGGTATGGAGGCCGTGGAAGCGGCAAGGGCTTCGGCCAATTCCCTCGACGGCGCGGTAAACGCCGGGCTCACCGCGCTGCTGTGGCTGTTCATTGCCCTGGCGGTCTATAACGGCGGCTGCGCTGTTTACAAGTACACGTTGAGCAAGGAAGAAAAGTATGAAAGCAATGAAGTTTGCACCGGCGCTCCTGGCGGGCGTCCTGCTGACCGGCTGTATGAGGCCGTACAACCGCCCCGCCGTGGTTCAGATTGAGACCAACGAGACGGCGTTTCTGGTTGATATGCGCTCGGACGATTCCGCCTCAGCGGACGCCATGACCAAAATCCAGCGTAAGGATGTGCTGATAGACGGCTACTGGGTGCAGACGGGCAGGTTCCACAACAGCGGCTATTGGCGGCCCACCCACAAGGTGCTGGTGGTTTCCCGGAAGCCGGTGGAAATCAAGTGGTCTGAAAACGCCGGCGATCCAACGGTCCGGGCGGTGTCCAGCGAATCAGTCGGGTTCCGAATCCCGCTGGTGGTAAACGCCACGATTCAATCCGATGAAGACGCGGCGGCCTATCTAAAGTGGTTCAAATCAAACCGGGGCGCCGGCGATACCCAGTGGGAGCGCATCAACGCTTCCCAATGGCCGGTGCGGGAAGAGGCCGAATCCCTGGAGTCGGCGATCAACCGCGTCATCTTCCCCGTGGTGAATAACAAGCTGTCCGAATTCTATTTGCAGATACCGATCATCGAGTGCGAGTCCAAGCGGGTGGAATTCGTGGCCGAGGCGTTTGAGGCGGCGCGGGCCGAGGCGCTGAAATACGGCGTTACCCTGCTGATTCTCTCGTCAACCGACGGCCTGCTGTACGACGACACCGAATCCCAGCAGCGCATCAACGACCTGGCGGTCGCCAAGATGCGGGAGAACGTGCTGCGGCAGGAGCAGGCCAACGCCGCGGCTGAACAGCGGGTAAAAACCACCCAGGCGGAGACCGAGGCGGCGGTTGCCCGGATTCAGGGGCAGACCGTGGAGATTCAGCGCCGCCAAATGGAAATCGAAGGCCAGCGCCTGATCTACCAGGCCCAGGCGGACGCGATCAGAACCCAGGCGAACAAGGCGTGGCCGACGACGCTCGTGGTGGAAAACCTCGAAACGCTGGGGGCGCTGGGACTGACCCAGAAGCAATGAAAGGAGCGCGGCATGACAAGAACGGCGGGAATCACCCGGACAACCAAGGAAACCAGCATACGGATGAAACTCAACCTGGACGGCGAGGGTGAGACGCGGCTGAACTACCCCATCGGCTTCATGGCCCACATGCTGAATACCTTTGCGCGGCACGGGCTCTTTGATCTGGAGATCACCGCGCAAGGAGACCTGGAGGTGGATCAGCATCACCTGGTGGAGGACACGGGGATCGTCCTGGGGCAGTGTTTTGCCCAGGCCCTCGGAGAGCGGCGGGGAATCCGCCGGAATGGGAGCTGCCTTTTCCCCATGGATGAGACGCTGGCCCGCGCCGCAGTGGATATTTCCGGACGGCCTTTTCTATTCTTTGCGGCGGGGCTTTCAGGCGGCCCGCTGGTGTCCGGGGGCGCGTCCTTCCAGACCGACACGGTAGAGGATTTCTGGCAGGGCTTTGTAACCGCGTCGGGGATTACCTGCCACCTGGAGGCGCTGCGGGGCCGCAGCGATCACCACCGGATCGAGGCCCTCTTCAAGGCCGCAGCCCGTGCGCTCCGGGAGGCGGCGGAGGCGGACCCCCGTGCGCCGGGCCTCATTCCCTCCACCAAGGGCGTTCTGGTATGAGCGGCCTTACCGGGGTGCTGGACTACGGGGCCGGCAACCTGGGCTCGGTGATGAACGCCCTTGCCCGGCTGGGCGTTCCCGCCCGCTTTGCCGCGGGCCCGGAAGAATTGCTCCCCGCCGCGTCCCCTTTTGAGCGGCTCATCTTCCCCGGAGACGGACACTTCGGCGCGGTCATGGAATCCCTGGAACGTTCCGGGTACGCCGGGGCGGTCCGGGAGTGGATTCAGGCGGATAAGCCTTTTCTGGGAATCTGCATCGGCCTCCAGGTCCTCTTCGGCTCTTCCGAGGAAGCGCCGCCCGTGGAGGGCAGGCCGGTAGAGGGCCTGGGGATCATCCCCGGCGCGGTCAAGCGCTTCCCCGGACGCAAGGTTCCCCAAATCGGCTGGAATCAGACCCAGGCCCGCCCCGGCGCCCGGCTTTTCCGGGGCCTGCCCGGCAACGCTTTTTTCTACTATATCCATTCCTACTACGCCGCCCCTGACGACCGCGCGGTTATCGCGGCCCAAACGGAGTATTATCTCCCCTACTGTTCCGCAGTGGAGCGGGGGGCCCTCGCGGCGGCGCAATTCCACCCGGAAAAGTCCGGCGCAGCCGGGCTGGCGCTCCTGGAGAACTGGCTGGATTGTTTGTAATCAAATTTCCTGCCCGCAGGGGTGACGGCAGAAGATTTGCGCCGCGCCAGGGTTCACCCTGGACAATCCGCCGGATATGCCGCATACTCAAACAATGAAAGACCGATTTAAGAGCTTTAATTCGGGCCGGGCTAACTTTCTGCTCATGGTGTTTATCTCTTGTATGATCGGCGGGGCGGTTTTGAAGCTGACCGCCTTGGTACTCGTGCCTTTTATCATCGCCCTGTTTCTGGCTTTTGCCGCCTATCCCATGGTGCACGGCCTGGATAAGTTCAAAATCCCCCGCTTCTGTTCGATTCTGCTGGTGGTGCTCATCATCGCCGCAGGGCTTTCCATTATCGGCGTGGTTCTCTATTCATCCGGCAGAACCATCCTCTCGCTCTACCCCAAATATGAGCGCCGCATGTCCGAAATCTACGCATGGTTTGCGGGCTTTTTCGAGCTTTCCTACGACGCGCGGCTGAGTTTCTTTGAGAATCTCTGGAGCCAGTTGGGGGTAAGGACCCAGGTGCGGAACTTTACCTTCTCGTTCTCCAATGCTTCTATCGCGTTCTTGAAGGATGCGGTGCTGGTGATACTGTTTGTGGTGTTCATTTTAATGGAAGCGACCCAGATGAGCGACAAGCTGGAATTTGCCTTTGAGGGTAAACTTTCAGGCCAGATAAAGCGGATCGGCGCCGATGTGATGCGCCAGATAACCCGCTATTTAACGGCGAAATTCCTCATTTCCCTGGCAACCGGGGCAATAGTGGCCATTGGGCTGGGCTTGGTGGGACTGGAATTCGCCGTGGTGTGGGGGGTAATTCAGTTTGTGCTGAATTTTATCCCCAACTTGGGCAGTATCGCCGCCGGTTTCGCCGCGTCGCTGTTTGCCCTGCTCCAGTTCTGGCCCGAACCGGGGCCCGTGATCCTGGTGGTACTCATCATGATAGGGGCAAACATGATCATCGGCAACTTCTTAGACCCCAAGATTATCGGGGATAACCTGGGAATCTCCCCCCTGGTGGTGCTGATCTCGCTGACCATCTGGGGGTATGTGTGGGGTTTCGCCGGGATGATCCTCTCGGTTCCCATGATGGTCATTATTAAGATCATCTGCGAGAATTTCCCCCTCCTGGAACCGGTCTCGATTCTCCTGGGTTCCCGAAAGGCGTTTCAGGCGAAAAAAGCGGCGGAAGCGGAGCGGGACCTTACCGCCGAGGAGCCGGTATAGCTCCCTGGGATGCAGGGGTGCCGCGGGTGAACACCGCCTTGAACACATTGTCGCAGCAGATGTCAACCGGGTCGTCGGAATCGTCAAAACGCACATGAGCCAAATGCAGCCTCCGTACCGGTTATTTTTAATGATACCTTCTTTTGGGGCTTTCCGCAAGGAAGGGGGAGTGGTATGCAAAAACCGGGCTGCCTGTGAACGTATGTTCCAGGCAGCCCGGTTGGCTTGATACACTAACGTGTATGCTACGCTAAAGCGTTTATGCGCTGGCGTATCTTACGCAGCCGCTTGTAAGCGGCTTGCGCGTGTTAGTTGCCCGCAAGGCGTTGCCGGAGTGTAGCGGCATGGCGTAGCGCACGTAATACCCCCTATTAGCACAGATGCGCGAAGGCTTTAGCCTGAGCAGTGCGCGGCAAACCCCTTGACCTTCTGTAAGAACCCTGGTAGTATTCTTATGTACTAGACATCCTCGGAAATTACTTTGTGTTTTCAAAATTGATAAGACTGCAAATTAACGACATGCGTAATCCAAAACGCCTGCGGCGGTTGCGGTATTTGTTAGACGTAATTTTGAACACTTTTATCTTGGCGCTGATATGTTCAATGAGGATGCGTTCACGCAAATACGCCGGTTTTCCGCTTTTTCGCCGTAAGTAAGTTCTCCGTCTTTGGGCTTTTTCTTCGGCGTTTCACTGTTTTTGTGCAGTTTCAAAATACCTTGATAACCGCTGTCCCCCGCATTTTTATATTCCCGCATATACCGCCGCCGATACTGTCTTCATAGAGGCGGAAGTCACGGGTTTTCCCTTCCGCATGGGCAGTACATAAGATTTCACCCGTCCCGCGGCTGACGGTGAGCCGGGTCTTTACGGTATGGCGTTTCTTTTTGCCGGAATACCATTTCTGCTGTTTTTTTTAGGACGTTCCGCCGGGCTTTCCGTCACATCCACTAAAACCGCTTCGGTTTCATTAGCCTCCAACAGCGCTTTCCTGCCGGGCAGACTGAACGCGCCGCTTTTCACCGGCGTATTTTCTACCCGTACGATAGTGTCATGGACTGCCGCCTCCCCTGCCTCAAACTCGAATGCCGGCTCTTTTTGAGTAACATACTGCCGCCAATACTTCAGGCTCATAAACAATTGATCCTCTATCGGCAGCTTTGCGTGCCGGCCCCGGCGTCTGTGCTTTTGCGCGTAAGCCCCGCGCAATACTTCAGCCATAGCCCCGAATGTTTCTTTCTTAACTCCGGTTATTTGTTTAAAATCATCATCGTTTAATTTTCCTGCCTTTTCATACCGGTTCAATTTATCTCTCCGCTTCTATTGAACTATGCTTTGCTTTTTGACATTATTCAACCCAATTCCCAAGGAGGTCGATTGAACACCGCCCGGCTCTTATGCCCGGTTAGCCGGCTCACTTTCTCCGTCTCTTCCACATCGGTCATTCGGGCGGCGTAGAAGTGCCTCCAGGAATGAAAGCAGATATGCCGCCCCCGCCGGTATATACCCATAGCGGCCAGCTCTTTATCCAGGGCCCTTAGTGCAAAGTACCCGGCATAGGCGGGGTTTATCCGCCGCCTCCCCCCAGAATACAAACCGTGCCGATTCGGGTACGTCCTTATGCGGGTTTGATTCCAGTTGAGCCAGAAGTGCCTCCCGGATTTCCGGCAAAAGGGGAACACGCCGCGCTTCCCCGTTCTTTGGGCCTTTAATCCGTCCGCAGTGCTCCATGAGTGATTAACGTTTAGAACCTCCCCGCCTATGTCCGCGCCCCGGATTGCTGAAATCTCCCCCCGCCTTATGCCGGTAGTCGCGGACAGCAGATTAGCCGCCATTGCCGCCGCGTCCGCCCAGGGCTTCGCAAACAGTATCCCTGCTTCTTCCACGGTCAATACACCCCGCTTGCCC
>JAITHH010000182.1 GCA_031280065.1 Treponema sp.
GATCCGCCATTGCATGGCCTTCTAACAATTCTATACCTTTATACCGGCATAGTTCCCGCAGAACCTCCCCTGCCCTTTTCTTCACTTTTCCATACAGCACTTTGTGCCGATGTTTTGGGACGATTACCACATGGTACCTTACATTTCCATTTGGTGTGTGCTATACTCTGCCAGCCTTTCATTTTACTCCGGTGGTTGCCTTTTTGCGGGGGCTTCCTCAGGAGTATTTTATTTTGACTCGCCGGAAACGGCATAGCCGGTGGTTTACCGGTTATGATCACCGTAAATAACAGGCTCACCGTATGCCTCAGGTATAACAAAACGGAAATAGAAGCGGACGCGGTGATAATGGTATACAGGAAGGCGAAGGGATTACTGGGCCTGGGCAATGACACGGCTGGTTAGGGCGGCTGATGAGGGTGTGAGGGCCGGCCAGGGCATTACGCCCCTTGACAGGCGGATGAAAAAGGTATATATTTACAACAACAGATTTTCAGGGTCGGGTGAGCGCGCAGAACCGTTTTTCGCAGCGTTTCTGTGCCGCAATTCCCTGCCGGCGGTATAGCCCGCGAGTGTTTATGGCCCTTTGCCGGGGCCGTGAATTCAGAGTCCGGTGAAATTCCGGCGCCGACGGTATAGTCCGGATGGAAGAAAATCGAGCGGGCGGAATCACCGTAAGTACGGCCCCCGGTCTTTGTATCTCCCAAAAACAGAGCCCTGGAACCTCAATCCGGGGCTTTTTTGTGCCCCAAGGGAGTTATTATGAAACGGAATATGGCCGGCGCGGTATTGGCCATCGCGGTATTCACCCAGCCGCTCTTTGCCGGCGGCGGCAGGGAGCCCAGCGCGGCATCCCCGCAAACGGCGCACATCGGGGTGTTCATCCCCGGCGTCATGTCCGGCAGCCCCATCTACGAGATGCTGGCCCAGGGAGTACGCCGGGGCGCGGCGGACTTTGCTTCCCGTACCCAAACCGGGGTGAATGTTACCGTCGTGGAAGGCGGCTATAATCAAGCCGAGTGGGAATCGAAAATCACCGCCATGGCCGCATCGGGAGCCTATCAGCTCATCGTCTCGTCCAACCCCTCCATACCGGCAATCGCTGACGCCGTGTCCCGGAAATTCCCCAAACAGCGGTTCCTCCTGCTGGACGGCGAACTCGCGGGCAACCCCATGATCTACACCATGGCCTATGACCAGTGGGAGCAGGCGTACATGGCCGGGCACATCGCCGCCTTGGTAAGCGCCGAAGCTGCCCCCGCTGGAGCGCGGAAAGTGGGCTTGGTGGCGGGCCAGGAATACCCCGCCATGACCGGCGTCATCGCCCCCGGCTGCCTCGCCGGAGCCCAGGCAGTAGACGGGGCCTTTGAACTGGCATTCCGCGTGGTGGGCAACTGGTTCGACGCGGGCAAAGGAGCGGAACTCGCCCGGGAGCTGATCGGCGAAGGCGTCAAAGTGATCGTCTGCATTGCCGGAGGCGCCAACGAGGGGGTCGTTCAGGCCGCGTCCGAGGCGGGGGCCAAGGTCGTGTGGTTCGACATCAACGGCTACGCGGTCAGACCCGGTACGGTCGTGGGCAGCGCCGTCCTCGCCCAAGAGAAAGCCGCTTATGAGCAGACCCGGCGCTTCCTGGAGGGAACGCTCCCCTTTGGCAGCGCCGAAACCGTGGGAGCGGCCAGCGGCTATGTTGACTTTGTGGAAGACGATCCCCAGTACCGGCTCGCCGTGAGCGAGGCGGTCAGGGAGCGGCAGGCCCGTCTCACCGCGCAATTCCGGGCCGGGACCGGGCCCCGGCGATAAATGATCGCGCTGCGGGGCATCCAGAAGCGCTTTTCCGCCAACGGGGTGCTTGCCCTGGATCAGGCTGAATTCCGCCTGCGTCCGGGAGAAATTCACGCCTTGCTGGGCGAAAACGGCGCGGGCAAATCAACCCTCATGCACATCATGGCGGGATTCCTGCGCCCCGATGCGGGCAGCATTTTAATAGAAGAAAAAGAAGTCCGCTTCTCCGGCCCCGCAGCCGCCCTCACCCTGGGGATCGGCATGGTCCGCCAGCACCCGAACCTAGTCGAGGGCCTTACCGTGTGGGAAGACTGCATCCTCGGCGCGGAACCCCGGCGGGGATTCCTGCTCAACCGCAAGGCGGCCCGTGAACGGATCGCCGGACTCTCGGAGCGCTGGGGCTTCGGCCTGGACATCAACGCCCGCGCCTCTCGCCTGACCGTCAGCCAGCGGCAGAAGGCCGCGGTCCTCGCGCTGCTGGCGCGGAACGCCCGCTTCCTGATCTTTGATGAACCCGCCGCCGTACTGACCCCCGCCGAGACGCAGGGGCTTTTCACCCTGTTCAGGGCTCTCAAGGCCGAAGGGAAAGCGGTTGCCCTCATCTCCCATAAACTCGACGAAACCCTGGCGCTCGCCGATGCAATAACGGTTCTGCGCCGGGGAAAGACCATTGCCGACCGTGAGGCCGCCTTCTTTTCGGGGGAAAGTCTGCGCTCCCTGATGTTCGGCGGCGGCGAACCACTGGCGGCGCAGGCAAAGGAGCCAGCGGCGCAGGCAAAAAAGCCGGCGGCGCATGAAGCGCGAAGGCCCCCCGCATCCCGCGCCCGCTTGAGTACCGTCAAACTCGTGGTGGAGAATCTGGAAGTGCGCGTTCCCGGACGGCCGTTCATCAGGGGCGTCCGCCTGGAAGTGTGCGCGGGCGCTATTCTGGGCATTGCGGGGGTGCGGGACAGCGGCCTTGAAACCCTGGAACTGACCATAACCGGCTTGCTGCGGCCCGCCGCCGGGCGGATTCTCCTGCAAGGCAGGGACATCACCGGGAAAGGCATACGGGCGTTCCGGGAGGCGGGCGGCGGGTATCTGGGGGCGGACCGGCTGGGCAGCGCCCTGGCCCCGGCGCTGCCCATCAGGGACAGCCTGATCATCCACGCCCACCGGCGGGCCCGGCGCGGCGTTCTTGGCAGGTTCGGCATCATGGATCGCCGTTTCCTGGACGAGTGGACCGCAGGGATCATGGACCGGGCGGGGGTCCGCGTTTCCCCCCAAGACCGGGCCGGTTTCTTCTCCGGGGGAATGCTCCAGCGGCTGATTCTGGCGCGGGAATTCGCCGAGGACGCTTCGCTGCTGGTGATGGCCGAGCCGGGCTGGGGCCTGGATGGGCCGGGCCGCGTCCGTTTGCATGAAACGCTGCGGGAATACGCAGCCTCAGGCGGCGCGGTTCTGCTCTTCTCCACCGATATGGATGAACTGCTGGCCCTGGCGGATGAAATCGCGGCGCTGCGGAACGGCGTCTTGAGCCGCCTTGAACGCCCTCCGGCCCGGGACGGCGCATTGCTCCGGGAACGGATAGGCCGGGCCATGGTGGGCACGGGAGCGGGGTATGCGTAAGCTGGTATCAAAGGGATTGCTGGGGCGGTTTTCCGGCGCGGCCCTGGTCCTGGGCGCGGCCCTGCTCCTCACTGCGGGGATCATCGTGCTGGGCTCCTCCGCGCCGATGGGGACGCTCCGGGCGTTTTTCGCGGGCCCCTGGTCCTCGCCCTGGTTTGCGGGCAACACCCTGGACGGAATCACCCTGCTCCTCACCGCGTCTCTGGGCGCGCTGATCAGCTTCCGGGGGGGCTGTTTCAACCTGGGCGGCGAGGGGCAAATCTACCTTGGGGGCCTGGCGGCGTCCGCGGTCCTGCTGGCGGGCGGGGGGGCCTTCCCCGGCGTCTGGCTGGCTCCGGCGGCGGCGCTCCTGACCGGCGGCTTCATGGGTTTTGTTCCGGGCCTGTTGAAGCGCTATTCCGGCGCGGATGAGATGATCACCTCGTTTCTGCTGGCCGCCGCCTTGAATCCCGCAGCGGACTACCTGATCGCGGGCCCGATGCGGGGGGCGGGGGCGAATCTGCTGGCAACGGCCCGCTTTCCCGCAGACCGGCTGCTCCCCCGGCTGCTTCCCCCTTCAAACCTCTCCCTGTCCTTCATCCTTGCGCCGCTCCTAGTCGCGGCGGCTCATCTCTTTTTCAGCAAAACCGCGGCGGGCTACCGTTTCAGTATTGCCGCCGACGCGCCGGCCTTTGCCCGCTACGGGGGCGTTGAAAGCGGGCGTTACCGCATCCCCGCCATGACCGTATCGGGGGCGCTGGGCGGGCTGGCGGGCTATTTCGCGGTGGCGGGCACGTACGGCATCTGCCATCAGGGGTTCTCCGGCGGCTTGGGCTGGAACGCCATTGCCGTGGCCCTGGTTGCCCGTGCGCACCCGCTGGGTCTGTTCCCCGCCGCGCTGGTGTACGGCTGTCTCAAGGCGGGCTCTGACTCGGCGCTCCTGGCTGCAGGGCTCAACTTTGAAACCGCGGCGTTCATTCAGGCGGCGGTACTGCTCCTGGCGACGGTCCGCTCATGGTCTGGCGCAAAGGCGGGCGATCATGCTTGAGGGAATTTTTACCGCCGGGGCTCCGCTGATCTTGGCCGCCTTGGGCGCGCTGATTTCAGAGCTGGCCGGGTTTTTGGGCATCTTTATCGAGGGTTTTATGACCCTGGGTTCCTTTTTCGCCTGGATCATCGCGGGCAAGACCGGTTCGGTGTTCTGGGGGAGTTTTCTTGCCGCATTGGGGGCGGCTTTCTGCGGGTGGGCGCTGGGGCGTTTTGTGCATTGCACGGGGGCCAATCCGTTTATCGCGGGTCTTGCCCTCAATCTGGCTGCGGGCGGGCTGACGGATTCGCTTTCTATCCTATGGTTCGGTACAAAAGGGGTTTTGCGGGATTCGACTATCGTGATTCCCGCTCCGCTCGATCTGCCGGTCATCGAGCGCATCCCCCTTGCGGGGCGGCTGCTTTCGGGGCAGCTTCCTTTTACATACCTCGCCTGGTTTGCGGCGCTGGTGACGGC
>JAITHH010000183.1 GCA_031280065.1 Treponema sp.
ACGATGGTGCCCGGATTGCCCTGGAACGCGGCGGGCACGTTTTCCGCCTTGGGGTAGGCGAAACTCCCCACCGAATGATACTCCCGCATGGTTTCCGGGTGGAGGGTAACGTAGGCCGCGCAAAACCGGGCAAATTCCCCGGCGGTGGTCAGATTATCCTCGGAAATCCCTGACGGCTCCACGAAACGGGTCTTCACCATGCCGAATTTCCCCGCTTCGGCGTTCATCATGGCGGCGAATTCCTCGACCGTCGGGGCAAAACGAAGGGCGATGGCCAGGGCCGCGTCGTTCCCCGACGGGACGGCCATGCCCAGAAAGAGTTCCCGCAGGCTGACCCGCTGTCCTGACGCGAGGAACATACGGCTGGACCTGCGGGGCTGGCTTGCCGCCCAGGTTTCACGGGGCAGAGGAACGATTTCATCCAGGGACGCCCTGCCCGCGGCGATCTCTTTCAGAGCGATGTGCATGGTCATCAGCTTGGTCAGGGAGGCCGGGGGAATTTCATCATCCGGGTTCTTGGCGTAGAGCAGGGTCCCGGTGGCCGCATCCAGGAGCACAGCGGCCTGGGAACCCAGATCCGGGACATCCGCACGGGGGTCCCGCAGAACCGGCAGCGGGCCTCCGGGCAGATATTCCTGCGCGGACAGCGCCGGAACCGCCCCAATGATAAGCGCCAGGCTGAATACCGCCCGCCGGAACCAGCGGGCATAGCGTTTGGGGCAGCGGCCCTGTGTCAATACCGTCAAACAGTTATACACCGGCTTACCCCGCGGACCGCTCAAAACTCCGCCAGACCGGCGGCGCGGGGATAGGGGATCACGTCCCGGATGTTGGCCATGCCGGTAACATACTGGATGAGCCGCTCAAAGCCCAGGCCGAAGCCCGAATGGGGGACGCTGCCGTAGCGCCGCAGGTCCAGATACCAGGAGTACCCTGCGGGATTGATCCCCCGTTCAGCCATGCGCCCTTCCAGGCGTTCCAGGTTTTCCTCCCGTTCCGAGCCGCCGATGATCTCGCCCAGCCGGGGAACCAGCACGTCCATTGCCCGGACCGTTTTGCCGTCGTCATTCAGCTTCATATAGAACGCCTTGATCTCCTTGGGGTAGTCGGTAACGATTACCGGGCCGCCCGCGATTTTTTCAGTGATGAATTTCTCGTGCTCGCTCTGGAGGTCGCAGCCCCAGAACGGCTTGAACTCGAATTCGTCCGCGTACTTCTCCAGCTCCCGCACCGCGTCGGTGTAGGTGATATGGGCAAAGGGCGATTCCGCCACGGCCCGCAGGGTCCCGGTGATTCCCTTCTCGATGTGGGCATCGAAAAAGGCGAGGTCATCGGCGCAGTCCTGGAGGGCAGCGGTCAACAGATGCTTGAGAAAATCTTCCGCCAGGGCCATGTTGTCTTCCAGATGGAAGAACGCCGCCTCCGGCTCGATCATCCAGAACTCCGCCAGGTGCCGGGCGGTGTTGGAATGTTCCGCCCGGAAGGTGGGGCCAAAGGTGTAAACGCGGGAGAGGGCGGCGGCGTAAGTCTCCGCTTCAAGCTGGCCCGACACGGTAAGGCAGCTCCGTTTGCCAAAGAAGTCGCGGCTGTAGTCCACGGGCCCGCCATTTCTGGCCAGGGCCTCAATGTCCAGGGTGGTAACCTGGAACATGGCCCCGGCGCCCTCGGCGTCGCTGGCGGTGATGATGGGGGTGTGCAGGTATTGGAAGGAGCGGGCCTGGAAAAAACTGTGCGCGGCAAAGGCCAGACGGTTCCGCACCCGCGCCACCGCGCCGAAGGTATTGGTACGGGCCCGCAGGTGGGCGATCTCCCGCAGGAATTCCAGCGAGTGGCGCTTCTTCTGCAAAGGGTAGGCGGGTATATCTCCCGCCGCCTCCGCAGGCGCCGCGCCGATGATGGCGAGGTCTGTTGCGGCTACTTCCACCCGCTGGCCCGCAGCCGGGGAGGCGGTGAGCTTTCCTGATACCTCCACCGCCGCTCCGGTAGAAAGGCTCCCCAGGCGGGAACAGGTTTGGGGGTCCAGTCCTTGATTCCGGTCAAAGGCGCACTGGATGCTGCTGAAGCAGGAGCCGTCGTTGACTTCCACAAAGACGAGATTTTTCAGCTCCCGCTTGGTCCTTACCCAGCCCCGGACCGTTACTTCCTGGGACTGGGGAGGGAGGGCAAGAATTGCTTTGATAAGAAGCATACCTTCGTTATTCCTCCTCTGGGCTCCGCCTCCGCCTGCCTAGAGTACTATTTCATCCGGCGACGTAACACTCCCCGGCGCTCCTGGAGGCGGAGTATCCGCTTCGCCCGGCGGCGGATTGTCTGCTGGCGGAGGCGGACTGTCTGCCGCCGACGGCAGTTCCGGCATGAACGGATGGTTCGGCCCGGCAGGTTTTGCCCGGGCGCGTTTGGGTACATTAAAGCGGTATCCTAAAACGACGCCGCCGCCCCAGATATAGGGCCAGCCGATACGCAGCAACTGCTCCAGGTAGAAGGATTCCCCGATATGCAGACGGATTCCTCCGCCGAACTCAACAAGAAAGGCGGAGCGGAACCGGGGCTCTTCGATCATTCCTGTTACTCCTATGGCGCCTTGGAGAAACGCCTCTCCATAGGGCTGGGGCGGGGAGTACCAGCGCATCATGGCCGCGCCTTCCAGACTGAAGATATTGCCCAAGTTATGCCACATGCCGAATCTCGGCCCCACGGTGAAGAGTCCGCCCAGCAGCCGTGTAGGCATGTGGAACTCAACCCCCAGGCTCCCGCCCAGCGCGTAACTTTGCCG
>JAITHH010000222.1 GCA_031280065.1 Treponema sp.
CCTGGAAGCGCTGGCTTTCGAGGAAATCGCCAGCTACCGCCGGGCCTTCGCCGCCAATTCCGTGTTCTGGGTCAATGATATCGACAAAAAATTCTATGCCGATGGCGCTTACGCCTATACCGTTGATCCCGCGGATCCGGGCAGTTACTGGTACGCCATGACCCTGAACGAAACCGCCGCATACAACTTCAACATCAACTACAACGAGGACTTGCGGAAGACGAACCTCTGGATCAACGCCCCGGTCGTTGAACAGGGGAAGGCCCTGGGCATCGCGGGTACGGGCGTGGACCTGTCGGCCTTTATCGACTCCCTGTACCGGGAGTACACCGGCGGCGGCTCGCTCTATTTCTTCAATGACGCGGGGGAGATAACCGGGGCGCAGGACAGCAGCCTGGCCGCTCAGAAAAAAAACATCGCCGCGGAACTCGGCAAAACCGGCGCGGAGATATTCTCCCGTGCGGAAAAACTCGCGCCCGGCGGCTCGGTTTCCTTCATATCCCCCCTCGGCGCGTCCGCGGTGGGCGAAGTTCCGGCCCTGGGCTGGTATATCGCCGTTGTCAGCCCGCTGACCATCGCCGATTACCTCTATACCCCCATGACCTTCATCTTCCTGGCCATGATAGCGGTCATCATCTTCATCTTCATCGTCTTTAACTCCTTTGTGAGCCGCATACTGAGGCCCATGCGGGGCATGGTGGATGCGCTGGACCAAATATCCGCCGACTGGGACATGACCCGCCGGCTCGATGTCCGCCGCCAGGACGAGATCGGCGCCTTGGCGGGCTTCTTCAACCGGACCTTCGAGCGGATCATGGAACTGCTCAAGCGCATCCGGGAACAGGGCGGGTCCCTCTCCTCCACCGGCGATGAATTGAACGCCTATATGCGCGAAACCGCGGCGGCGCTCGACGAGATCGGCGGCTATATCCAGAACACGAAGAAACAGGTGACGGCTCAAGCCGGTGAGGTGGGGGCGGCCGTTGATTCAATAGAACAGATCATCGCGGGCCTGGATAACCTCAACGGGCATATCGGAACCCAGGCCGGGCAGGTAGCCCAGTCGTCCGCGGCTATCGAACAGATGCTGGCCAATATCCGCTCGGTTACCGGCACCCTGGTCAGGAACATGGAGAACATCAACGCCCTGACCGAATCCTCCGAGACCGGGCGCACGGGCCTGGAAGCCGTGTCCCGGGACATTCAGGAAATCGCCCGTGAGTCCGAGGGGCTGCTGGAGATCAATTCGGTCATGCAGAATATCGCCAGCCAGACGAATCTGCTTTCCATGAACGCCGCCATCGAGGCGGCCCACGCCGGGGATGCGGGTAAGGGCTTTGCTGTGGTCGCCGATGAAATCCGCAAGCTGGCGGAGAATTCCGGCGCCCAGTCTAAGACCATCAGCGCGGTACTCAAGAAGATTAAGGTGTCCATCGACACGATAACCGCATCCACCGCGGCGGTGCTGGAGCAGTTTGAGACTATTGCGCGGGAAGTGAGCGCCGTGTCGAACCAGGAGACACAAATCCGGGAGGCAATGGAAGAACAGGGGATCGGGAGTCAGCATATTCTGGAGGCTGTAACCCAGTTGAACGCCGTTACCGGCTTGGTGCAGAGCGCCTCCGCGGTTATGGCCGAGGAAAGCCGGAGCGTGATAGGACAGAGCCGGAACCTGCGGCAGATCACCGGCGGCGTGGCCGAAAGTATGGACGAGATGGCCCGAAGCGCCGATCAGATCAGCGCGGTGGTTGAACGGGTGGGCGCAATGAGCCGGAAAAACAAGCAGAACATCGGCGCGCTCAACCAGGCTATCTCCCTGTTTAAGGTGGAGTAGCGGAGGGGGGCGTGCGGATCATTGCGGCGGAACGTATCAGCGAGGCGGCGGCCCGGCTCTATATCAAGGCCAGCCGGGAATTGCCCGCCGACGTGCGGGAAAGCCTGCGGGCCGCCTGTGCGCGGGAGACCTGGCCTCCGGCGCGGGACATTCTGGATCAGCTCATCGCCAACTTCGAGCTGGCCCAGGCGCGGCGGCTTCCCCTCTGCCAGGATACGGGCGCGGCCTGCGTGTTCCTGGAAATCGGCGGGGACGCGCACATCGAGGGGGATATTCAGGCTGCGGTTGACGAGGGGATACGGCGGGCGCAGCGGGACGGGTTTCTCCGCGCTTCGATGGTCGCGGACCCCCTGCGCCGGGTCAATACGGGCGACAATACCCCCGCAATGCTCTGCGTGGACTTTACCGGCGGGGATCGCCTGGTCCTTACCGTGGCGCCCAAGGGCTTCGGCAGCGAGAACATGAGCCGGATCGCCATGCTCTCCCCTTCGGACGGGGTTGAGGGGGTGATCAGCTTTGTGCTTGAAACGGTAGAGGCCGCCGGGCCGAATCCCTGTCCGCCGGTTGTGGCGGGGATCGGCATCGGGGGCGCGTTTGACAAGGCGGCGCTCCTGGCGAAAAAGGCGGCCCTGTTGCGTCCCCTGGGCGGGCGGCATCCAGACCCCTATTACGCGGAGCTGGAGGCGGAACTGGAGCGTCGGATCAACGCCTTGGGCATCGGGCCCCAGGGGTTCGGGGGCGCGGTTACGGCCCTGGCCGTGATGATAGAGACCATGCCCACCCACATCGCGGGGCTCCCCTGCGCGGTCAGTCTGAATTGCCACGCGGTCCGCCGCGCATCGGAGGTCATCTGATGAAGCGCGTCTATCTTCCGCTGACCCGCGAGCAGGCCGCCGGTCTGCGTACGGGGGACGGGGTATACCTCTGCGGCGATTGCTATACGGCCCGGGACGCGGCGCACCAGCGGCTCATTGAGCTGATGGCCGCCGGGAAGCCCCTTCCCTTTCCCCTCGCGGACGCGCTGATCTACTACATGGGGCCCAGTCCGGCGCCGCCTGACCGGGTGATCGGCGCGGCGGGGCCGACCACGAGTTACCGCATGGATGCCTTTGCGCCCGCGCTCATTGCCGGTGGTTTACGGGGCATGATCGGCAAGGGGAGGCGCTCCGGCGCGGTTATCGAGGCGATCAAGCGGTATGGCGCGGTGTACTTTGGGGCGGTTGGCGGCGCGGGGGCGCTGCTTTCGGAGCGCATTACCGCGGCGGAGGTTATCGCCTTTGAAGACCTGGGCGCGGAGGCGGTTCGCCGTCTTACGAT
>JAITHH010000297.1 GCA_031280065.1 Treponema sp.
TCGCGTGCTCCTTTTCATTCTCCGCGCTTTCCCGGAACAGGGCGGCTATCTGATGGTAGCCGTCCTTCTCCGCCTTGGACGCATAATAGGTGTACTTGTTCCGCGCCTGGGATTCCCCGGCAAATGCGGCGGCCAGGTTCGCCTCGGTCTTTGAACCTTTCAGGTCTTTCATGGTTTTCTCCTTCGTATTGGTACTGCTATTATATTGCGCTTCCGTTCTTACGCAAGGGCAACGCTGATTAAAGCGAACCGAACCATAGAAGACACGGAAGGGACGCGGAAAGGAAGTCCTTTTCCGTGGTAAAAATAACAGTTGTCCGGGAACCGCAGATTATGCGGATGAAACGGATAGCGCGGATGAAGAGAAACAACATCAGCGTCGAACCGAAGGTTCGCAATCTGTGTATATCCGTGTCATCTGCGGTTTAAATCCGCGTTAATCCGTGCAATCCGTGGACTCTGTTTAAAAAACCCGATTTAATCAGCGTTTCCCCGGTTGAGGTTCCCGGCGATTTTCAGAAGCTGCTCCCGGGTGTTCTGCGCCGGATCGTCCAGGACCGTCTCCAGCAATTCACCCAGAATGATTCCCATGCGCGGACCGGGCTTCACCCCAATCGCCATAAGGTCCGCGCCCGCCACAGCCAGGTCTTTCAAAGAGAAAGCCCGGCCCTGGGCCAGCGCCACCCTTACCCGCTCTTGCAGTGAAAGGAGCAGGTCCGCCGGGGGCTCCCGTCCGGCGGCGGCGTAGGAATCGGCCCGTCTGAGCGCGTAAAGGTCCTCCAGGTTTTCTTCCCCCGCCTTGACGATGAAGCGCCGTATGGCGGCG
This sequence comes from Treponema sp., assembly GCA_031280065.1. Next base: position 827 of record JAITHH010000297.1, read on the forward strand.
TCTTTCCACACCGGCTCGTAGTGGAACATGTGTTCCCCGATAAGATGGGCCGTCTGGTCAATGAGCGCGTTGGGATACCGCAGCCGCTCCATGAGCCGCCGGGCAAGCAGGACCGATTCAGCCTCATGGCGGTAAAAGGTCCATACCCCGTCTTCGCCCATCCGCCGGGTGGAGGGCTTGCCAATGTCGTGGAAGAGGGCCGCCAGCCGTACCCGCTGGGGGGCGCTGTTCCGCGCCGCGTAATCGCAGGCCAAAAGCGAGTGATCCAGCACGTCAAAATGGTGAAATCCCTTCTGCTCAATGCCCCGGCATTGGGAGAGTTCGGGGAAAAAGAGCGCCAGGAGCCCGGTCTTTTCCATGAGGAGCAGGGCGGACGAGGGGCTGGGGGAGGCGATGATCCTGTCGAATTCATCCCGGACCCGTTCCGGGGAGACTTTGGCGCTGACGGACAGGACATGGGGAACGGCCTCCAGGGTGGGCCCGTCGATGTCAAAGCCGAGCTGGGCCGCGAAGCGCAGGGCCCGCAGGGGGCGCAGACCGTCCTCGGCAAAGCGTTCTTGGGGATTGCCCACACAGCGGATGAGCCGCCGTTTGATGTCCCCCTGGCCGTCAAAGGGGTCAACGAGGCGCAGGGACGGAATTTCCAGGGCGATGGCGTTCATGGTGAAGTCCCGCCGGGAGAGGTCCTCCTCGATGGAAGCGGCGTAGCGTATTTGGTCGGGCCGGCGTCCGTCGCTGTAGCCCGCCTCGGTGCGGAAGGCGGTTACTTCCAGGGAATGGCCTTTATAGCGGACGGTAACGGTTCCGTGTTTGATGCCCGTGGGGATTACCCGGCGGAAAAGGGGGATCACCTCCTCGGGGCGGGCGTTGGTGGCCAGGTCCCAGTCTTTGGCTGGTTTCCCCCGCAGCAGGTCGCGGACAGCGCCGCCGACGAGGAACACCTGTTTCCCGGCGCGGGTAAACTTGGCGGCGGCTTCCAGCACGACCGGATCGATTCTTAACTTGTCCATCATCCCGCACTATACTACAATGACAACCCCAAAGAAACCGGTGCCAACCGGGGGGTGCGGGGGGCCTGGGCCCCCCGCTGGGGGTTTTAGGGGGCAAAGCCCCCTATACTAAGGAGAACTATGCGAGGCATCGTTTTTACCGGCGGGGAAGGCCCGTTGCCTGAATACCGTGCAGCCCTGGCTGGGCAGGCGGACCGCATCGCCGCCGCTGATTCAGGGCTCATGGCCGCCGAAGCCTCCGGCATCCGGCCCCATTGGATCATTGGCGATATGGATTCCCTGGATGATCCCCGCCGTCTGGAGCGATACCCGCCGGAATGTATCCTCCGTTACCCTGCGGACAAGGATTATACCGACACGGAACTGGCTTTGACGCTCCTCTGGGATCAGGGCTGCGATGAAACCTGGCTTATCGGCGGGGGAGGCGGCAGGACGGATCACCTGCTGGCCCTCCGGGCCCTGTTTGAGCGGGAACGGACGCCGGATCGCTGGTTCACCGCGTCCGAAGATATGCGCCGCCTGCGCCCTGGAGAGCGCTTTACGGCTGAATTGTCCCTGGGGAGCCTGGTTTCGGTGTTCCCCCTGGGGACCGGGCCCTGGAAAGCCCAGAGTCATGCCCTCAAGTGGCCCCTGGACGGGGTTGCCTGGAACCGGGGCTATGCGGGGATCAGCAATGTTACGGCGGGGAATCCCGTTTTGATAGAAGCGGCGGGGGGATCGTTTTTGGCGGTTCTGCCGCTGGCTGCTTTATAAGGAAGGACTATGGCGGCGGTGATCATCGATGGCAAGGCTATTGCGGGCAGGATACGGGCGGAGGTCAAAGAGCGGACCGCGATTCTGCGGGAACGGGGCGTGGTTCCATGCCTCGCGGTGATCCTGGCGGGGAACGATCCGGCGAGCCTCTCCTATGTGAGCGCCAAGGAAAAGGCCCTGCAGGAAGCGGGGATGGCAAGCATGGATATTCGCCTGGCGCGGGAAACCGCGGAGGGGGAGATTCTCGCCCGTATCGCCGCCCTCAATGCGGACGCCAGGGTACACGGCATCCTGGTGCAGCTTCCCCTGCCGGGCCATATCGCCGAAGACCGGGTGATTACGGCCATCGATCCGGCCAAGGATGTGGACGGCTTTCATCCGGTCTCCGCGGGGAATCTGCTCTTGGGCCGGCCCGGCTTTGTCCCCTGTACGCCCAACGGTGTGCTGGCCCTGCTGCGGGAAATGGGGATTCCTACTGCCGGGGCCCACGCGGTGGTGGTGGGCCGCTCGAATATTGTTGGCCGGCCCCTGGCGAATCTCCTCACCCGGCGGGACGTGAACGCCACGGTTACGGTCTGCCACACGGGCACGGCGGATCTGGCCCGGCATACCCGGCAGGCGGATATTCTCATTGCCGCGGCGGGGAGGCCGGCGCTGATCACCGCGGACATGGTGCGGGAGGGGGCCGCGGTCATCGATGTGGGGGTAAACCGCGTGAATGATCCCCTGGCAAAGAAGGGATACCGGCTCTGCGGGGACGCGGACTTTCAGGCGGTGGCGGAGAAGGCCGCCTGCATTACCCCCGTACCCGGCGGAGTGGGCCCCATGACCATTGCCATGCTGCTGCGGAACGTGGCGGAGGCGGCGGAGAAGGAGCGGGTACAGCCCTAAAAAACTAATAAGCCCCTGGATCAATTACCATGAAGTAGACTATTATAGAAACAGCGAATCTATGGACTGCTGTCTAGGTTCAAAACCAAATACAAGGCACTCCGTCAATCTTAAAAGGAGGATTGAGAATGAAACGGATAACGTTGCCACTGCTCATATTCCTCATGATACTTACCCCGATGGTTGAGGCCAAGGGAAGCAAGGATAATTCGGGAACCGCCGGCACGGCGGAATCTGCGGAATCTAATGAAGCCGGAGAGGCGGGAACTGCCGAATCAGGGGGAGAAAGCGGGACCGTCTCCGAAGACGGTGAAACCGTCACGATAAGCGGGGGCAGTACGCTGGGGCCGACGACCAATGTGGCGTTTCTCAAGCTGTTTGTGGACCCTCCGACGGTTGACACAACGCCCTATTATGACGCGGCCACGAGAGAAATAAATAATTTAACCTTGAAGACGAAATTCATCCCGATTCGGGTAGAGATGACTGACCCGGATTCGATGATGCCCGACGAACCGCCCCAAAGCGTTCCGATGCCCGATAATACCCACTATGCGCTGACGGGGGAGGTGTATTATGACGATGAATTTGAGGAATACCACTATCAGCTTTGGCTTTGGAACATGGTCGAACCTGCCTTGGTCTATACCGATGAACTCGTGGCCGCGGATTTTGACGAGTCGGATATGTATATCCCGGCCATGGTGGAATGGATTTTCTCCCATGTCTTTTCCGTCAGCGATGAATATGAACTGGGACTCCGTAAGGAAGAGCCGGAGGATGATACCTCTCCCGATAGCGAGGAATGGAAGCATAAATGGCTCTATCTGGGAATCAAGGGCGGTTTAACGTCCAGGTTCTACCTGTCGGCCCTTCCCGCTGACATTACCGAAGCGGATAAGAGTTCTTTGGGCTTTGAGGCGGGATTGCAGGCTGCGGTACAGTTCCTCCCCAATTTTGCCGTCCAGGTAGAGGCGCTCTTTACCATGGATAAGGCGAAATTCAACTATATTGAACATCAGCCGGATACGAATGAAGCTGACGGGGCCTTGCTCCGGGTGGATCATGACTGGGAATACTCATCCTATTCGCTGAACATCCCGGTCCTGATAAAGCTGCCCTTTAGGCCCCACCGTTTCCTCGTCGCGCCTTATGCTGGTATCTACGTTACCCTGCCGATTGGTCAAATGACCCACTATAATGGAAAAACCGGCGCGGAAGAGAGCTTCGACTGGAAGAATACCCTCCCGATTGGCTATATCGCGGGCTTTGATCTGGGGATCAAGCTGGGGCCCGGGGTGCTCTTTACGGACATCCGTTATGCGGCGGACATTGGAAGGGCGGCACGGGATTCGGGGGATCTTTATACGCGGCACGGCCTCTCTTTCTCCCTGGGCTATGAAATCGGCTTAATTTCAAAGAAACGCCGGGCGGCGTCCGCCGCTCCCGCGAAACCGGAACCCGCGCCGGAGGAAACTCCCGCCGCTGCCGCCGCTGAAGAACCAGCGGAAGCGTCTGCGGATGAAGAGACAGAGGACCCTGATTTCGCCCCGGCTGAGTGAGAGCCTGTTCAAGTAGAATTTTGGCGTTTGCAACGCCAAAATTCCAGATTTTGAACAGGCTCTAAGGGGTATGTCAGCAGGGCCGCGTAAATCGGCTCTGCTGACAAATTTCTTGAGTTTTTTTGTAGGAAAAAGACATTCTGTACCGATACTTATGATAGGCGAATTCCGGTAAAATTCGCCCGCACCGTAGGAGAAGATAATGAAACGGATACTGATAGTGTTTGCTTTCAGCGTGATTGCAGCGGCTATTTGCGGCGCCCAGACGCCCCCCCAGCGGGGAAATGGTACGTGGTATCAGACGGAATCCAAGAGTCTGGCCGCTTCCCACGCCACATTGCCGTTTGGAACCCGGGCAAGGGTGACCAACTTAAACAACGACAAGCAGGTTATTGTTACCATCACGAACCGTATCCCCGCTTCTTCCTCGCGGATCATTGATTTGTCCCAGGAACCGGCCAAGAATATTGAGATGAGTCCCACGGGGACCACTCCGGTACTCGTGGAGGTCCTGCGTATTGGACGCAGAGGCAGCGACGAGGACGAGACCCCTCCTCCGCCGGCGGATACCACGACCGAGGTGACGCCTGCCTACACGGTTACCTTTGACAAGAACGGAGGCGACACCGAGGCGAATCCGCAAACCAAAACGGTCGCCAGCCCCGCAACCACGATTGATGCATTGCCAACGCCGCCCACCCGAAACGGCTATAACTTCACCGGATGGAAAATGGCAAACGGCCAAGGTTTTGACGCGAGTACCGCCGTAACCGCCGATATGTCCGTGAGCGCCCTTTGGGAAGCCATACCGCCGGCTTCCTTCATGGTTACTTTTGACAAGAACGGGGGCGATACCGATGCAAATCCCCAAACCAAAGTGGTTACCGCTCCGGCAACGAACGTTGGCGCTTTGCCAACGCCGCCTTCCCGGAACGGCTATAACTTCACCGGCTGGAGAATGGCAAGCGGTCAGGCTTTTGACGCAAATACTCCGGTGAGCGCCAATATGACCGTTGTCGCGCAGTGGGACCTTATACCGCCGCCGCCAGCCCCGGCTCCCGCGCCCGCTCCGGCCCCTGCTCCGCCGCCGCCTGCTCCGCAACGGACGAATGTTACCAATATTCGTATCACCATCCAGGAGAAAGAGCCGGAGCCCGCCCCTCCGCCGCCGCCACAGCCCGCGCCTCAACCGGCTCCCGCGCCCCAGCCAGCGCCCGCGCCGCAGCCGCCGGCAGTCATCTACCAGTATCAGATGATTACGCCGCCCGCGCCGGTGTATGTCCCCCTAGCCGGGGGGGTATGCCGGATACTGCCCAGGATGCCCGACCCGAGGAGCAATACCGTCTACCGGGTGCAGGTTGGTTCCTTCGTCTACCCCTTGCACGCACAGGCGGCGCTGGAACGGGTACGGAGCATCGGCTTTACCGCCGGGTATGAACGCCACGATGACTATATCCGGGTGGTGATCCCCGGCATACGGGCGATGGATATGGCCGCCGTAGCCCAACGGCTCGGAGCCGCCGGATTCACGGAAGCCTACATCCGGGAAGAACGGTAAGGACGGAAAATAGCGAAGAGAGAAAGGGGCCATCGAACCGATGGCCCCTTTGCTTTTGGAGGCGCGGGGGGAGGGGGGTTAACGGCGCAGCAGCCGGTACAGGAAAAAATCCATCAGAAGCGCTTCCAGGCCGTTCAGCCCGGAACGCAGCAGCATATCAAATTCGGCGATGAGGCTCAGACAGGGCAGCGCGTCCGGGAACAGACGGGCCGCTTGAGTATAATCCTTGCGCAG
>JAITHH010000298.1 GCA_031280065.1 Treponema sp.
CCTTCCATTCAACGGAAATTTGGTGATCCATTGAAAGCAGAGCAAGGAGCCGTTGAATATAACCGATGATAATATGAACGCCCCCCGGCTGGGGCTGCGTCAGTTCGTCAAAGATTCGCTCAAGCAGGCCCGGAGCCCCCCCTCCCCCCATACCGGATATAGGGGGGGGGGATAAACCTGATAAAGGAATACTCCTGGTTTTCATTGATAACAAAACGCTCCAGAAACGCTGCCGGTTCCCTGCCGGCCAGCGCTATGTCCCGGTGGTTCATGGATTTATCAAAAAAAGCGCTGGATAACCTTAACCATACCACCGCCGAATTCCTGCGGTAGTAATACTCCCCGTGGCTTATGTCCCGGTTGAGCAGGAAAAATTCACCCTGGTTAAAGACATACTCCTTGCCATCGATTTGTTTATGAAACTGGCCCTCGATAACATAGGCCAGTTCCACAAAATTATGTTTATGCGGCGGCGAAAGAAAACCATCCTCAAAGTAAATCCGCTCTCCCCCGGTCCTATGATGAAACAGAAACCCGGCGCGTACCATCATAAAGGGGAAATCATCACCGGTACTCATGGCGATTACCGATACCAGATCGTTAAAACTCCGGGAAGTATCAGGGTAAAAGGTTACCAATTCCCGGCCGCCGGAATCCGCGGTAAAATCAGTATAGCGGAGCGGTGTTTTAGGCGGAACCACGCGGTTCATTTTTGCCGGTTTTATCCGTATTTCATCAAATTTCATATCAATTACCCGCTTTGCCGCTTATTATAACAGCAGCATGGAAAACCGGTATGTCCAAACTCGCTAAAAACGGCGGCGGCACTGACCTATTTCGACTATTGAAATCAGTAAAACGCGATTCCCCCGTAGTAAACGGTATTGCCGTCCTCGTCCTTCAGCTTGATGAGCGGCTCCCGCGCCGGTTCCCCCGCTTTGCCCATGACCAGGCCGCTTTCCAAAAGCGCCGCAATTGCCGCGCCCCCGCAGGGTTTGATACACCCCGCCCGCAGCGCGGCGCTGAACGCGCCGGGCTCGTTTTGCCGCAGGAGCCTGACGCAGGTTTCCGCCTCGATGCGGGCCCTCTCCTCGACGGCGTTCCGGGAGAGATTCGCCGAAACCGCCACGAGCGTCTCCGCCATGAGCGGGCCCAGGATGACGCCCAGTGCGCGGGCCAGCGCGGAAATCAGGGCGGGGCGCGAACCGCTGATCAAGACGGGCACGATGGCGCAGCGGGGAAAGCAGAATTTGATAAAGGGGAGCAGCACCTCGACCCCGTGTTCTTCCAGGTGGGGCACGTCGTTGATATGGAAGAGGGTCCCGCAGGAGGCCAGATCGGTAATCAGCCGTTTGTCCACAGGCAGATCGCCCAAAGGCGTTTCAAAGGCCGCGGAATCCGAAAGGAAGATTCCCTCCGCCTCCGGGTTATGGAGCGTCCCCAGGAGCGCCACGCGAGAGAGTCCCTCCCGCTCCCTGCCCGCCGCGGCGGAAAAGGCCGCTCCGGCGGCGGTTCCTGAAATATCCCAGGCTCCGTGCGGGGCGATGATTGCCGCCGCCGCGCCGCCGGTTCCCCGTTTGAGACCGAATGAGGCGATGGCTGTCTCGGTTTGCGTTTGGCCGTCAGGATAAAACAATCCGGCCACAATGGGCGCTCTGTTCCGTTCACAGAGGACGGCGTTTTGTACCATATTGATAAGTTTAAGAGTCTCTTTCGCTACGTGCAAGAGAAAGGCCGCAAGGGTGCTGCGCCCGCCAGAGCGTTGACCCAGCGATGCGGCACGGCGTAGCGCACGGTATGCCCCATGCTCTCACCAATGCGCGAAGGCTTTAGCCTGAGCGGTGCGCGGTGGGGGCGCTGCCCCCGCACCCCCGCTCAGCAGCCGCGCCCGTAGGGCGTTGACCCAGCGTTGCGGCACGGCGTAGCGCTCGTAATACCCCCTATTAGCACACCTGCGCGAAGGCTTTAGCCTGAGCGGTGCGCGGCGGGGGGTTACGAACCCCCCGGTCCCCCCGGTTGGCTTGGCTCTGCGCCGCTTAGTTCAATTCGTTTTTCTCCCCACCGCAATCAGCGTCTCCGCATCGTAGTCGTAGGGGCGCTCGTCCCAGCCGCCGTACAGTTCCACCTCCGTGAATCCCGTGTCCAGTAAAAGCCGCCGCAGCTCCGTGGCGGCGTATAAACGCTGGGTAAAGGTTTTTTCTATCCGCTGCCCATCCTTGATCAGTATCCAGCGGTTGCGCAGACTCCCCCAGGAATCCAGGGGAGTGTACTCGGTCAGCACCGTAAAGCCCGCCCGCTCAAACCACTCGCCCTCGATAAAGTTCCGTACCGCCAGTTCCTTCCCCAAAGTCTCGATGATGAACGCCCCGCCGTCCTTCAGGGATTCCCAGACATTTGCGGCGGCCCGCCGGTCATCAGCGGGATCGGCGAAATAGCCGAAGGACGTGTAGAGGTTGATAGCCGCGTCAAAAGCCCGCGGACGGCAGAAATCCCTCGCATCAGCCTGGACATACTCGACTGACAGCCCTTCGCAGGCCGCGTCATCCCGGGCCGCCTCCAGATACGAGGCGGTAATGTCCACCCCGGTCGCCTCGAATCCCCGGCGGGCCAGCTCCGCGGTGATCCGCCCGAACCCGCAACAGAGGTCAAGCAGCCGGGGCGGCCCGGCCAAAGCAGGTCCCGTTTCCTCGCCGTACAGCCTCAGCCGCGCCAGACGGGTAACGCCGTCAGCCGCGAGGGGCGCTTCCTCCCAGCGCTTCCGGTCGAACATGATAGGGGCGAACTGTTCCCAGAAATCTTTGTCGTAAAACCACTCTTGATCCGGCATGATTGCAATTGTACCCCTGATCCGCGCATTATGAAAAGCATGAAACGCGGATGCACCTGGGGGGCACTGTCCCCCATACCCCCAGTCCCCCCGCTGCTTGGCGTGGCCGGGGGAATTTTCCTCGCCTGTGTTTTGGGCGCGTGTCCTCAGGCGGCTGCGGGGCCTGAAATACCGGTGTTTACCGTCCGCTTTGATACAGGGCCGGAGGGTTCCGCAGTCCCTTCCCAAACCGCCGGGGAGGGAGAAAAGATCGAAATGCCCGATCCGCCGGCCAATGCCAGCCGCTATCTCCAGTTCAAGGAGTGGCGCACCGGCGACGGGACGGACGGGGAATGGAAGAAGGTCTGGAATTTCACCAAAAACACCGTCCACGAAGACATGACCCTCTACGCCCGCTGGATAGAGAGCGCGGCGCGGAACGAAGGAATCTGGCGGAACGAGAACAATACCGCCGCCTACCTGCTTAATGAGGACGGCGGCGCCTGGTATATCGACTGGTACGGCGTCCAGCATACCCAATGGAGCGGCGCCGCTATCGGCGGCGAGGAGGTGAAATTCTCCGGCGAAGAAGGCGCGCGGGAATTGAACGCCGGCAATTCCGTGTTTAAGCGGGTTTCACCATCCGAGGAGCGGCCGGCTCCGCTGGGAGACGCGGCCATCGCGGGCCGGTATATCGGCTACGATTACGGCGCGGGCCAATACACGGCGGCCTTGGAACTGGGCTTTGACGGGTTTGGCACGCTGCGCACCGCGTCAGACGGTGAGCTGCCCCTGGCCTTCCGCGCCGAAGCAGACGCGCTGCTCCTGCTGGAACACGGCTATCCCCACCGGGTCTTATTGTGGCTCCCGGTTTCAGGCGGGTACATTGGCGAATTTGCCCGCGAAAAGGAGGGCGGACGGGAATCCCTTGCCGGCGTGTGGGAGGCGGA
>JAITHH010000006.1 GCA_031280065.1 Treponema sp.
ACGGTAAAACCGTTCCCCGGAACCAGCCGGAACAGGTCCGCCACCTCCTGCCCAATCAGGGCCTCCCCGGCTTTGGCGGGCCAGCTTTCATGGACCAGCCAAAAGGGACTGGTCTTCCGGGCTTCGCTCAACACCGTCCCCGCGATCATCACCGGCTGTTCGTTGATCTTCGCCATAAGGTAGCGGTAGGGCGCGGCCCCCACCAGGGAACCGGCAGGCAGCAGGGCAGCGGCCTTTTCAAATTCCGCCAGGGTAAAACTCCGGCTCTCCCCCGAAGGAATGAGCGCGAGATTCGCCCCATAAGAGCGGAATTCCCGCCCCATCTGCCGGGGAATGTCCAGCGAAATAGTAACCAGGGTCGAGAGGATCGCCGCCCCCACCGCGATAGCCAAAAGCGCGGTGATCATCCGCGATCTGCGCCGGAAGAGGGAGCCGCCTATCATCCGCACATAGAACCGCTGTTTGTTCATGGCTGTCCTTAAATGTTAGCTTAAACTTACTTATGTGAAAGATTAGATAGTTATAACTTTTTTGTCAAGGGGTGTCCGTACTCAGTACCTCTAAGGAAACACTGATTAAAGCAAGCCGAACCACAGAAGACATCTGCCTACCGCAGGCAAGGTGGTAAAAAGAACAGTTACCAGGGGAACCGCAGATTACACTGATGAAACGGATGGCGCAGATGAAGAAAAATCACATCAGCGGTAATCTGTGTCGAACCGAAGGTTCGCAATCCGTGTTAATCTGCGGTAAAAAAACAGTTGTCCGGGAACCGCAGATTACCCGGATGAATGGGAGCGTTCTTTTTTGTTTGCGGCCCTCTCCAGGGCGCAGGCGGCATTATCAAACAAGAAACCCGCATTTCTCCACAACCACCCCGGCCAGGGATTCGTCGATTAACGCGGACAGTTCCAGACCCTCGTACAGCCGCCCCGCTTCCGCCGGATCGCCCCGGAGAACCGGATGCGGCGGACTAAAGAGCGCGCAGCAATCCTCGTAGGGCAGAATCGAAGTCTCGTACGTGCCGATGGATTGGGCCAGCGCCGTAATCTGCTCCTTGTCCATGCCGATAAGGGGCCGCAGCACCGGAAGAACCAGGCGGCTTTGCGTACAGGTGATGTTCTCGATGGTTTGGCTTGCCACCTGCGCCAGACTCTCCCCGGTAACAAGGCATTTAAGCCCCCGCTGCCGGGCCAGCTTCTCCGCGCACTCCATCATGGCTATCCGCAGCAGAACCGTTGACCACGGCGGCGGCGTGCGCTCCTTAATCCGCATCTGAACCGGGGTAAAGCCCAGGGTGAACAGCCGCATCCCCAGCCCGTAAGGCCCCAGAATACCGGCAATGCGGAGTACCTTCTGCCGCGCCTCATCGGAGGTGTAAGGATAGGCGTGGAAGTACGCCGCATCCAGGGCCATGCCCCGGCTGAACATCAGATAGCCCGCAGCCGGAGAATCAATACCCCCGGACAGCAGGAGCAGTCCCCGCCCGGAACTCCCCACCGGCAGGCCCCGCCTGCCCTTCCGCTCCAGCGCGTAAACATAGGCCCGCTCCCGTATCTCTACCTCGATAACCCCTTGGGGATGGTGAACGTCCACCGCCAGATCGGGCAGCGCCTCCCGCACCGCCTGGCCCGCCTCGCGGCGGATACCGTAGGAATCCAGCGGGAAGCGCTTGTCAACGCGGCGGGCCTCGATCTTGAACGAGCGAACCCCCTGCCCGAACAGCTCCCGCCCCGTTTCCACACACGCGCACAGCACCTCGGCGGGGGTCTTGCCGCAGGCACGGGTCTTGGCCCAGCCGGTAATCCCCATCAGGCGGCCCAGCGCCGCCTCCACCCCCGCCGCGTCCTCCTCCGGCGCGCGCACATAGAAACGCCCGTCCGTCATGGTTATCGATGCCCCGGTTCCCCGCAGCAGCGCCTTAAGATTCCGCCGCAGCAGCCGCTCGAATTCCGCCCGGTTGCCCTTTTTCAGGCGCAGCTCGCCCGGTTTTAAGAGATATGTGTCCATCATAACACCCGCAGTATCCCCCGGATCGCCTCGATCAGGGCCGCAACATCGTCCATCGTAACGGTCCAGCCCTGGGAAATGCGAATCCCCTCAAAGCCAAGCCCCGGATCAAGCCCCATCGCGGCCAGCACGGGCCGCTGTTTGCTCCGGGAAGCGCAGGCCGACCCCGTGGAAACCGCAAAACCCGCGTCATCCAGGGCCCGGACCATCACTTCGCCGGGAATTCCCCGGAACGCCGCTTGCAGAATATACGGAGAAAAGCGTGAATCTTCCGCTTCCCGGCCTGCGGGGATGATCACGCAGCGTTCCATCCCTTTAAGCGCGGCGATCAGGGCCGCGGCCCGCGCCGCAGCCAGGCGGTATTCAGCCCCGGCATGGGGCAGCAGGGCCTCCAGGCAGTCAGCCAGCGCCAGGGCCCCAACTACGTTCTCCGTGCCCGGCCTCAGCCCTCCTTCCTGGCCGCCCCCCGCGGCGAGCGGTTCCAGGGGCTTGCGCAGGTAGAGCAGCCCAATTCCCCGCGGCCCCCGCAGTTTGTGGGCGCTCAAAGACGCGGAATCGAGGTCCCAAGCGCGAAGTTCCAGGGGAATTTTCCCCGCGGCCTGGACCAGATCACTGTGAATGTGCGCCGGCGGCCCGTCCGCGCCGCGCAGGAGCGGAACCAGGCGCGGCAGGTCCATCACCGCGCCGGTTTCGTTGTTCACCGCCATGATCGCGGCCAGCCGGGGCTTGCCGTGCTTTGCCAGCGCCGCGCCGAGCGTCCGCTCCGATACGCGGCCATCCGGTTCCACGGCGATTTCCCCGGAAGGCAGGCCCAGCCGTTCCAGGCGCAGGGCGTTCTCCCGCACCGAGGGATGCTCCACCGCTGAGTACAGCAGGGGGAAACCAGCGGCGCGGCCCTGCTTCACCAGCAGGGAGTGGAGCGCCAGTACATTCGACTCGGTACCCCCGGAGGTAAAGCAGAGGGTTTCAGGCGGGACGCCCAGCGCTCCGGCGCAGCGCCGGCGGGCTTCTTCCAGGGCTTCACGGGCCAGGCGGCCTTCGGTATGGCGGGAAGAGGGGTTGCCAAAAGGGACGTTTCCGGCGGGCAGGGCCGGGGACATGGGGGGCGCGGTCGCGGCCCAGTCGAAATACCGGCGTTTCATGGCGCGGCAGGGGCCCCCGCGCCGCGCTGGCTGCTCGCCCGCCGGTTTAAGAAGTGAATGGTGATGAAAAAGCCGCCGCCGATAAGGTAGGCCGCTGCCAGGAGCAGCAGGGATTGGAAGCCCTTGAACCTGACCGAGCAGAAGACCAGGACGCCCAGGATGATCTGTAAGGTATAAACCAGCAGGAGGAACTTGCCGCCTTTGAGTCCCAGGTTCATGAGTTTGTGGTGGAAGTGGAGGCGGTCGGGGCTGTCTATCCGTCTGCCGTCCCGGAGGCGGCGCCAAATCGCCGCGAAGGTGTCGAAGATGGGTATCTGCAAGAGGGCCGCGGCGTAGAGCAGGGGAAATTCAGACTGAACATTCGCCTCGTCAATCAGGGGGAGCAGGGCCAGGATGAATCCCAGAAAGTACGCGCCGCCGTCTCCCATGAATATTTTGGCCCGGGGGAAGGGCAGGTTGAAGACCAGAAAGCCCCCCACCGCGGCGGCCAGGCAGATGCAGAGCACGGTCACCGTACCGGTATTGGCGAAGGAGGCAAACACGGCGGCGTAACTGAGGGCTACCAGGGCGGAAACGCCCCCGGCAAGGCCGTCAACCCCGTCAATCAGGTTGATGGCGTTGGTGATGCCCACGAGCCACAGGAGCGAGATGGGGTAGCGGAGTCCGCGCAGGATCACGGCCTGGGGAATGTCGGGGAACACGAGCTGGCGGAAGGCGTAGCCGGGCAGGATCACGCACAATCCAGCGATGATTTGGACGCCGAGCTTGACGCGGGGGCTTAAGGGGCGGAAATCGTCATAAACGCCGCATACCAGGATAAGGAGCATGGCGCCGAGAACGGGCAGGAAGCGCAGTCCAAAGTGTTCTTCGGAGGCGAAGAAGTTGGTTATAAAGGCCACGGCGATAAAGGCCAGGGCGAATCCCATGCCGCCCAGCCGGGGAATGTCGCCGTTGTGGACTTTCCGCTCGTCAGTGGCGTCGTACCAGGATTTTTTATGGGAAACATGGAGCACTAAGGCCACAAAACTGGCTGCTAACACAAACGATGCAGGGATGGCGATAAAAATACCGGTCATAAATTCTCCGTTGGTATACGTAGAGTATAGCGCGGGCGGGGGCAAAGTACAATGCGCTTGCTGGATGAGCGGGGGCTCCTCTGCGGGGGTTCCACCCCCGGCAAACAGCCGCGCCCGCAGGGCGTTGAGGGGACAGTGCGGCCTGCCGTAGCGCACGTAATGCCCCCTATTAGCACATCTGCGCGAAGGCTTTAGCCTGAGCGGTGCGCGGCAAACACCCCGCCGGGGGGTTACGAACCCCCCGGTCCCCCCCCTTAAACAGCCCGCTTCATCTGTTCGTTCCTTCCGCCCTTGCATAAGCCCGGGGAAAATGCGTATCATCTTCCATATATGTTACGGGTTCTTAAATTCGGCGGCACCTCGGTAGGTTCTGAGGACGCCCTTTCGCGGCTTATCGCCATACTGCAAGACCGGGATCACGCGGGCCGGGTCTCCGTGGCGGTAGTTTCCGCCCTCAGCGGCGTTACTGACGGGCTCATCGCCCTGGCCCGGACAGCCGAAGCGGGACAAACTGACCACGCGGGCCTGGAGGCAATGCAGACACGGCACAAAGCCCTCAGCGCGGCCTTTTTGGACGGGGAAGCGCGGGAAGAAGCGGACGCGGCCATTGCCGGGACCTTCGCCGAACTCTCCTGCATCCTTGAGGGAATCGCCATTCTGCGGGAACTCTCGAACCGGACCCTGGACTACGTGATGAGCTTTGGAGAACGGCTGTCCGCGGCCCTCATCGCCCGGATATGCGCCGCCAAGGGTATTCCCGCGGAATACCTGGACGCCCGGAACCTGATCATCGCGGACAGCAACCACGGGGCCGCCCGCTTCTATGCCGCGGAAAGCTACGGCAACATCGCCCGCTATATCAGACAGCATCCGGTCTTGCAGATCGCCACCGGCTTTATCGCCGCATCCTCCGGCGGCCATACCGTTACCCTGGGGCGGGGCGGCTCGGACATGAGCGCCGCCATCTTCGCCGCGGCCCTGTCTGCGGAGGAACTGGAAATCTGGACCGACGTGGACGGAATCCTCACGGCCAACCCCAAACTCGTCAAAAACGCCTTCAAGATCGACGCCATCTCCTACGAGGAAGCCATGGAGCTTTCCTACTTCGGCGCGAAGGTTCTGTACCCCCCCACGGTGCGGCCCGCGCTGGAAAAGGGCATCCCCATCAGCATCAAGAACACCTTTAACCCCGCCGGAGGCGGAACCCGGATAACCCAGGATGCGGAGCCGGGGCTCTATCCCATTCGGGGGATCAGCTCCATGGGGAACGTAACCCTGGTGCGGGTTCAGGGATCGGGCATGGTGGGCGTGGCGGGCTTCTCGTCCCGGCTGTTCAGCGCCCTGGCCCGGCGGCGGATCAACATCATCATGATAACCCAGAGCTCCAGCGAGTATTCGATCTGCTTTGCCGTGGAGCCCCATGACGGCCCCCCGGCGGCGGCGGCTATCCGGGAGGAATTCGCCCAGGAGATAGGCTTTGCCGCCATTGAGCAGCCCATCATCGAGGACAATCTGGCGATCATCGCCGTGGTAGGGTCCCGGATGAAGCGTACATCGGGGATTTCCGGCAAGGTCTTCCATGCCCTGGGCCGGAACGGGATCAACGTCGCGGCCATTGCCCAGGGTTCCTCGGAACTCAACATCTCCGCGGTCATTGACCGCCAGGACGAGGCCAAGGCCCTGAACGCGATTCACGAGGCGTTTTTCCTGGCGGGCGTCCGCTCGGTGAACCTCTTCCTCATCGGCACGGGCCTTATCGGGGGAACCCTGGCAGACCAGATCGCCGGGCACCGCGAAATCCTGGCGGACGAGCACAAAGTCCGCATCAACCTGGCGGGGGCCGCCAATTCCCGGTACATGGCCTTCAACGCCGAAGGGCTGGACCCCCGGACGGTGAAGTCCCTGCTTCAGGACCCTTCCGCGCCGGGTGTGCGGCCCTTTACGCTGCCCTCTTTTATAGAAGCAATGAAGCGCTTCAACCTGCCCAACACGGCCTTCTGCGATTGCAGTTCCGGCGGCGATGTGGCGGAGGCTTACGC
This sequence comes from Treponema sp., assembly GCA_031280065.1. The sequence goes on from JAITHH010000006.1 coordinate 6,268, forward strand.
GGAGATACTGCAATCGGCCATTCCCATCGTTACCCCGAACAAAAAGGCGAATTCCGGTTCCCTGGAGTACTACCGGACCCTGACGGGCTACTCCAAAGACCGGGGCATCCCCTATCTATACGAGACCACGGTCTGCGCGGGGCTGCCGGTGATCTCCACCCTGCGGGACTTGTTTCTGTCAGGCGACCGGGTGCGGCGCATCGAGGCGGTGCTTTCCGGCACCTTGAGCTATATCTTCAACAACTTTGACGGCTCAAAGCCCTTCTCGGAGCTGGTCCGGGAGGCCAAGGCACGGGGCTTTACCGAGCCGGACCCCCGTGACGACCTGAACGCCATGGACGCGGCCCGGAAAGCCCTGATCCTGGCCCGTGAATGCGGGCTGGGCCTGGAATTTTCCGCGGTGGCGGTGGAGCCGGTTCTGCCTGCCGCCTGTTTCCAAGCCGAGGGGGTGGAAGCCTTTTTCGAGGAACTCAAGAAGGCCGACCGCGGCTTTGAAGCGCGGCGGCTTGAGGCGGAGCGGGAAGGCAAGGCCCTGCGTTATGTGGCGATCATCGAGGAAGGTTCCGCCCGAATTTCCCTGCGCCCGGAGCCTCTGGGCAGTCCCTTCCGCTCCCTGGTGGACGCGGACAACATCGTGGTAATCACCAGCGACCGCTATTCGGCGCTTCCCATGGTGATCAAGGGGCCCGGCGCGGGCGCGCAGGTTACCGCCGGGGGGGTCTTCGCGGACATCGTGCGGATCGCCCGGACCCTGGTGTAGCCGCCCTCTGGAGGTGGAACCCCCTCTTGATTTCCAAACTCTTTTTTCAGCACAAAAAAGGCGGGGCGGCAAGCGTATGTTCCGGCAAACCCCTTGACGTTTCTTTCGATCCCTGGTAGTATCCTCATCAATGATAAAGTTGCAGACCGCAGCCAACGATTCCCCAGTAAGACAGCCTAACATGGCACGTTATTTGCTCTCTCTCTCTCTCTCTCTCTCTCTCTCTCATATATTCGCAGCCCAACTCCACCAGCGGTAATTTTAGGGGACAACTCTGCCCGCAGGGGAGAACTGCCGTGTTTTTAAGGGATAGTTCTGCCCAAAACACGGGACTGGCGGCCTGGAAAGGGACGGTCCGCAGTTCAAAAGCAGTTGTTTCCGGCTCAAATACGGCTGCCCCCGGCTCAGGGACAGTCCTCCGCGTTCCAGGGACAACCGTCCGCGCTCCAGGGACGACCGTCCGCGCTCCGGGGAAAGTCCGCCGCGCTCCAGGGACGACCCTCCGCGCTCCAGGGACGACCCTCCGCGCTCCAGGGACAATCGTCCGCGCTCCAGGGACAATCGTCCGCGCCCCAGGGACGACCGTCCGCGCTTCGGGGACGACCGTCCGCGCTTCGGGGACGACCGTCCGCGCTTCGGGGACAACCGTCCGCGCTCCAGGGACGACCGTCCGCGC
>JAITHH010000036.1 GCA_031280065.1 Treponema sp.
TTATTGGGTTCCGGTTTGCCTGCCCCTGAGCCTCGTAAGTCTCTCCAGACAGAGCTGCGGCCTTAGAGCCTGTTAAGGAGAATTTTGGCGTTTGCAACGCCAAAATTCCAGATTTTGAACAGGTTCTTACAGAAAAGTCCGCAGCGGCCATGAATGCAGAGATTATTGTTGAAAATGAACGCCTCAAAAGAGCGGTAAAACGCCCTGCTGTATCCGGCAGGGCGTTTTCTTTGTATGCGCGGCAAACGGCGCCTGGTACGCTGTTTGAAAACGGTGATTGATACCTGGAGAGCGGCGCGGACGCGCCGCTTGCACGGCTCCGTTCTCCACTGCCCCTCATGCGGGGCTGGACGCTGCGCCGGCTCGCGTCCGGGCGCCCCCGCAGCGTCCCGGCCGGGGTCTTGCAATTGACCGCGAAAGCGGCCTGCCTTGAGGCCCCCCGTTCCCCCCTAAGTTGTTGACAGCGGGGAGGCCGCAGCCCGCAGCCCTTGAATCCCCACTGTCCACTGCCCGGTATTCTCCAGTATCATAGCCCTATGGTTATCAAACGGGCGCTGTGGATTCCCCTCTTGGCCTTGAGCATCGGCGGCTGTTCGCGGGACCCTGCCCCCAAAGAGACCGCCGCCCCGCCGCCGCTGGCCCTGATTAAGAGCGGGGAGAGCCCCCTTTGGTTCGAGCTTGGCCCTGACGGCCCCGTCCATATCGCCGATCCCGCGCTGTCGGCGCAGGAGCCTTTTGCTCCCTGGCGGCTTTCCCGGCATATCGCCGGCATGGCCGTTTCCGGCAAGCGTCTTACCATGGCCGTTAACCGCGGCGGCCTGCTGCTCATGCGCCCGGAAGAGACCGGCGGCATGGAGAACGCCATCGCCTTGTACTGGGCGGCGGAACCCTCCTGGAAAGACTACACCGTCGCGTCTCTCTTTGTGTTCCAGGATACCCCCCTGGCGCTGCTCTACCGGGACGACTTTTTTATTGATTCCGGGGCCCCGCTGCCCGATCCCCGTGTGTGGCGCTGGGATACAGCGCAGACGCGGCTCCAGGGAATCGCGCTTCCCGCGTTTGCGGACCTGCCCGCCGCCGAAGGCTGGGACATCGAGGCCCTCTCCCAGGGACAGGACGGCCGCTGGTATTACCGGGGCGTACAGAAAAACCGGAGCCCGCCGGAGACCGTGTATTTGAGCAGCGGCGATCCCGGTCAGCAGGCCGGTGTAATCTCCCCTGGGCTTTTCAGAAACGCCGCAATACCCTATACTATTAACCATATCCCCGAGGAATTCCGCGTCATTTTCCGCGCCGTTGAGCGGGAAGAGGCGAAAACCCCGGTCGCTGCGGTCGTCTCTCCGGAGTTTCCGGCTCTCCGTTATTACACCGGGACCTCAGGCGGGGACATTGTGGAACTGGCCGGTTTTTATACCCAGGGAAGCGGGGATGCCGGGCCGCGGGCGGCGGCGCTTTTCCCGGACGGAAGGCTCCTGTACGGTGATGATTCCGGTTCGCCACCGGTTTCATACCCCCTTCCGCCCCTGCCCCAGGGCTTTGCGTATACCCGGCTGTGCCTACTGGGAGATGTCCTGCTCGCGGCCTGGGAAGAGCAGGAAGCGTGGAGCGTGGGAGCGGCGGGCTTTATGGTGATAACCGGGCCGTGGGCTTGGTGATGATAACTTCTATAATAGTGCGCGGGAGCGCACATGAACGCGCAGGCGTTTATGATAAGAGCCGGAATGTCCGGCGCGGAATGAGGGAATAGGGGAGTGAAACTATGGAAAAGAGCGAAATAAAAACTATCGCGCAGAAGATTCGTATTACCAACAATATTATTGACGAGATGCTTTCCAAAGACGCCTTCCTGCTGGCGGGGCATAAGAACCCCGACACTGACTGTATCGCGTCTCTTGCCGCGTGCGCCCTGCTGCTCCGCAAACTGCAAAAGGAAGCCGCCATATTCCTGCCCGGCCCCATGAGCGAGCAGTTCAACTACCTCCTGGCGATTTGCAAATACAACGGCATCACCGTCATCTACGGCAGAGAAACGATTCCCAGCAACATATCGGTTATGATAATCCTCGACACCCCTAAGCCGGAGATGATCGCCATGAACAGCGCGGTTCGCGTCTGCTTTGAAGACCCGGCGGTGCGGAAGATCGAGATCGATCATCACCTGGAAACGGACGCCGCCTATGCCGGGGATGAGGGCTACTGCCTGGTTTCTTCGGCATCGAGTACCTGCGAACTCATCGGCTGCCTGGCCTTTAAGCTCATCACCATGCGGCTCAAAGGGGTCAAGCTGGAGGATTTCTTTACCCGCAACATCGCCCTGGCGCTCTTGACCGGCGTGGTGGGCGATTCCCGCATGGGAAAGTACCTGAAGACCAACAAAGAACGGCGCATCTACAACGCCTTTACCACGATCTTTGACCGGCTCCTGATAGAGAAGACCATCAAGAACAGCCGGAATCTCGCCTCCATGGAAGACATTTTTGACGTGATCCAGCGCTTTTCGGTGCAGGAAAAGAAGTGTTTTGACAGCCTCGTGGCGCGGAAGGAGAGTTCCCGGTTTGTCGCCTTTATCTATCTGGGAAAGGAAGCGTCTGCGGAACTCTTTACCCGCTACGGCGTGGAGCCCATCGTCAATATTTCAAAGGCCGTGGCCGATACGCTGGCCGAAGAAAGCGGGAATCTGGGTATGGTCGTGTACCACGATGACAAATCCCAATCGGACTATGTCCAATTCAGGCTGCGGCGGAGCAGTCAATTCGGCGCTCTGGACCTCCGCACGATTCTCGTCCATTGCAATATCAGCAACGGAGGCGGGCATCCGGGCGCTATCGGCTTCCGCGTGAAGGAGGCGGAAATTCCAGATTCGCGGGCATACCTGGCGGACCTCCTCGCCCGCATTGACCAGCTTGTCGAGGCGAGCCGGTAGCGCGGCGCGGTGAGCGGTGTGTTCCGGCTCCGCGTGATGGCGCTTGCGGCCTTGGCGGGATTGTGCGCGTTCCCCTTGGAGGGCCAGAGCCGCGCCTTCCGTCCGGCCTGGGCTTTCCGGGGCTCCCTGTTCTTCTTCCCCGAAGATAACGGCGCTGAAACCGACATAGGGCCGATCCTGCCTGCTCTGGGCGCGGCGGTCATTCTGCCCATCCTGGGGCCCTTGAGCGTGGAGGCATCCCTGGACTGCTACGGCACGGACTATGAATACAAGCTGGGCCGCGCGGCGGCCGCCCTGCCGGACAACCGGGCCGCTTTTGTGATCGGCTCGGTCGCGGGAATACAGCTTCTGGGAACTATCCCCCTCAATCCGGCAATGGGCCTGCGGTTCTTTGCGGGTCCCGCCGCGGACTTGCGGCTCTGCCTGCTTTCCTACGGCCTTTCAAACGATCCCCTGGAGGAGGAACTGCGGCGGCAAACCAAGGCAATCGCCGCCTACTTTTGGGATGCGGGCCGCTGGTTCCTCCCCATTGCGGGGACCGGGTTTGACTACCGGTTCCCGTCCGGGATAACGCTGGGCCTTGACTTCCGGGTTTGGTTTCCCCTGTACAGGTTCTGGACCGGCGAGGAGCTTCCCCCCATCGAAGGCTGGCGTTTCGGCGGGGGCATACGGGTGCGCCTGTAGCCGGGGGCGGGCCCGTGATGTATCAGGCAGGGGACAGTACGCCCGCGCCTTAGAGCCTGTTCAAAATCTGGAATTTTGGCGTTGCAAACGCCAAAATTCTACCATGCAGGCTCCAAAAGAGCCCGAAAATCGGGATTTTTGCGGTCTATTGACCGCAAAAATCCACAATTTGAACAGGCTCT
>JAITHH010000079.1 GCA_031280065.1 Treponema sp.
TAAACTCAAAATCGCGCAGGAACTTATTCAGCTTACCGTATGCCCCGGATATTCCTATATATGATTTGAACTTCCGGCTTAAGGGCAGATTCTTAATCACCGGCTGCCCGGCGTCAAAATCACGGGGATGGAAGTATGTCATTACGTAGGAACTCTTTCGCGCCCATTGTTTCACACAAAAATAGGGGAACAGCCTGAAATAGCCGCCGCCGGAATACGCAAGCGGCCTGCCAAAGACGCTGGTGTAACTGATGGGAAATTCTTTCAGCCTAATCCCGTCGTATTGGATCAGCGCCGGAACATCAGCCTTGTAAGATGAAAAACCTCCGTGCGACCGGGGCGCGGGAAAAATGGAACTGTCTATCGTAATACCGAGCTTCACCAGAATATCAAAAATCCAGCGGCTGTCTTCGCGCACCGAAAAACCGGGAGCGCGGAAACAGCGGACTTTCCTGCCGCTGGTATCTTCCAGGGTTTTGATAGAACGTTCTATATCCCTCGCAAAGACCCTGGGGTTTTGCTCATAAATAAGCTGGTGCATACCGGTGTGCGTCCCGGTTTCATAGCCCCTGCTGACAATGGCTTTGATAACATCGGGGTACTTTTCCACTATCCAGCCAAGACAGAAAAAAGTTGCTTTTGCTCCGGCGCTGTCCAATGCGTTGAAAATACGTTCCATGCTGCTGTGAATACGCGATTCGTACTGCTGCCATTCTTTGGCGGTCTTGGTAGAATCGTTATCGAGCAGGTGAAACCACTCTTCAATGTCAAATGTCAAAATGTTCATAACAAATCGTAATTCGACAAATTTATGTCCCAGTTATCAGGGTTGAAGAATAAATCTGTCTTTATTACACCCTCCTTTAAGAGTTGTCCGAGGAAGTGAAAATTTTTGGGCGAAAAACGCCGGGGGACTTTTAGCAGTCCGTGAGACCCAAACGGAAGACGGCCAACATACAGCAGTATGTCGAATTCCTTATGGTGTTTTTTTATAATATGCTTAACGGCGAGGTTATAATTCCGCGCGGATTTTACAAAAACATCGATAAGAAACGCCGCTCGTACGCCCTCATAGTCCATCATTTTATACACAAAGCCGCTTCCTGTTCCGTGTTCTATAGAGTACCTGCCGTCCGGCTGGCTATAGCGCGTCAGGTTATAGGTTTCCGTTTCTTTCTCAATGGAGAAACGATGCGTTTTACCGCCGGCAAACAGCGAGCATAAAAACACAAAAGAATTCGCCGCCGCGGCTGACAGCCAATTCAGCGCCCGCGCCGCCGGTTGAATTCCCCCGATACGGTACGGAAGGGCGTAGAGCGTAAGGCTGCCCAAATCATGAATGAGCCCTGATTTGATAAATCCCGGATATGAAACATCATTGGGAAAGGTGATGATACACGTTACGCCGTCATCCCGCATATAATCGATACAGGCGGAAAACATCTTTTGAAAATACCCGCGCCCGCGATACGCCTGGTGTATCATCAGGTCAAGGCCGAGCGCGCACAGACAGCGCCTGTCTTCGATTCGGTAATAAGACGGCGTAAACGAGTAACAGCCGGCTATCAGATCGCCGTCGTACAAGAGCGCATGATAAGAATAGCCTAAGACCGTATTAAAAAATTGATTGCGGAAATGCGCGATTGTCCGGTCCTTGTGAAACACCGTATTGAACAGGCTCAGAATTCCATACTGCCCGGCATCAGACAATTCAGCCGTTTTTTTAACCATGAGATGCATACCGCGCTCCCTCCTCTCTAAGGCGCTTCGTCCTCAGCCAGCCGCCGGGCTTGTCCTGAACCGTGCAAAGTTAATCATAACGGAAAGTTATGATTAAGATAATAATATAACCCAAAATTCATTGTGTCAATAGCTTTTAGTTCAATAAATTCAAAATATATAGCCGAGAGTTGTGAATGACGAGACTAAGAACGATCCTTGCCGAGAATATTAAGGCCTACCGGAATGAAAAAGGGCTTTCTCAGTTGAAGCTGGCGGTTTTGGCGGACACGGCGCCCAACTATATCGCCATGATCGAAGCGGAGAAGCGCTTCCCCACCGATACGATGCTTGAGAAGATCGCCGCCGCGCTCCAGCGGGAGCCCTGCGAGCTGTTCGCCATAGCCCCGATACAGAAGCAGTGGCAAGAGTCGCTCTTAGCGGAACTGGCGGAATTCATCAAGGGGAAGTTACAAGGCGTACAGAAGGACCGGGCGTTATAGCGGGGGTGGAACCCCCGCGCCCCCGCCGGGGGGTTACGAACCCCCCGGTCCCCCCAGCCGCCTAGTCCCTGCTCCCCGCTTCCCCCTGATAACGCCGCAGTTCCGGGTTGTCCGGGGCCAGCGCCAGCGCCTGCTTGAGATAGAACATCGCCCGCTGTTCGTTCCGGTGATCGCGGTAAATCTCGAACAGGGCGATAAGCGCGTAGAGATTCCGGGGATCCTCAAACAGACTCGTGCGGAGATCGGCGAGAACCCGCTCCTCGCTGACCCACAGGCGGCTGCGGAGGTAGTAATACTGGCTTTTCATAGCACCGCTGGGAACCGACGCCAGACCGTCTTCTATCATCCGCCCAGCCTCCTCGCGGCGGCCCCCCTCCATGAGGGCGGTGATATACGCTGCGGCCCCCTCCACATTGGACGGATCCCGCTCGTACAGCTCCTTGGCCGCCGCCAGCGCCGCCCGGCGGTTTCCCAAACCCCGTTCCACCGTGTAGGCGGCAAGCAGTTCCTGAAACCCCCGGTGATCCGCCAATACCCGGCCCAGATACCGCTTCGCCTCCTCCCAAGCCTCCCGGCCAGCCGCATCCTGGAGCGCCAGCCGCGCCACCGCCGCTGAGACGGCGTCTTCCGTTTCGAGAAAGCGTCCCAGAATCTCCCTGCCTTCCGCCCGGTCATCGGCGCTGGCCGATTCCAAGAGCATCTCGACGGCATAGAGCGCCGCCTCTTCGTCGCGGGGGGAATTCAGCAGGATCGTTCTGAGGAAGGACAGCGCCGCGTCAATGTTCCGGTAGCCTTCGGCCTGGACGCGGGCCTGGAGAAAGAGGTACAGGCGGTTCTGCGGGTCCGCCGCCCCATACAGGTCCAGCGGCCCCTGGGCCGGGAAGAACTGATCCAGCTCCACCAAGGCCCGCGCCCGCAGAAGCAGCAGCTCCCGGTCCCGCCCATCCTGCACGATAAGTTCCGCCAAGAGCGCATCCGCCTCGGCCCACGCCTGGTTATGGTAGTAGAGCAGGGCAAGCTGCCGCTTCAAGACCCGGAGTTCGGGAGCGCGGGCCGCCATACCGGACAGCAGCGCCTCAGCCTCATCCGTCCGCCCCTGCGCCTCCATAACACGGGCAAGCCCCAGCGCCGCGGGGTAACATTCCCCGGACACGCCCCAGGCCAGACGGTACGCGGCTTCCGCCTCTTCCATATATTGCTCCCGTTCATCGCCCGCGGCGCTTCGTTCCAGGAACAGGCCCAGAAAGTACGGCGCCAATACCGAAGCCGCCGGACGCATATCCATTGCCCGTCTGAGGTCCGGCAGGGCGGCGGCCAAACGCGGGGGCCTGGTTTCCTGGAGCAGCGCCAGACAGGGCAGCGCGTACTCAAGGTAATCCTGGGACGAAGCGCGGGGGGAGACGTACACGCCCCGGTCCACGTCCTGAAGAATCCGCGTGTACTCGTGGGCTGGCGGAGGGTCCGCCGGGGGAAGTTTCTGCGGCAAATCGCTGTAGAGCAGGCGCAGGAGGGTAATAGCGGCGGCGTTCAGCGCCCTGCCCTGAATGGAGCGATCCCCGGTGAGTTCCACGGCGCTTCGCAGTGATGAGGGTACCCCGGCCTCCACCAGGGAGCGGAGTTCGCCGGCCATACCCTGCGCGGTCTGTTCGGGGATGACGGGGAGAATCACCTCGCGCACCGGGGGGCGGGTACGGCAGGAGAGGAGCAGTACGGTAAAGAAGAGAATAAAAGTGAATTTCACCCGCATTCCTTTTGGGGGCTCCGCCCCCAAACCCCCGCCGGGGGGCCATCGAACCGCAGGTTCGCGCCCCCCGGTCCCCCCGCCCGCCTCGCACGTTGCTTGCAATGGGCGATCAAACCCCCATATTCTTAATTCTTCGTGCTCAAGGCGATTAAGACCAGCAGCAAGCCCGCCAGCGCCGTGAGCAGCGGCCAATACCGCAGCATAAACTGGGCAAACGAGAAGGGCACGATGTCCAAGGAGAAAATCAGCATGATACACCCCAAAAACACAAACGCCGCGCCGGGAACCAGATACCGTACCCGCAGCCCCCCATACCGGTGCCAGCCCGCCGGAACCAGCGAAAATCCCGCAAAGATCGAGATAAGCGGCCACGCCTCCCGGAAACTCACCGGAATAATACGCAGCGCCGACAGGAACAGAAAGAATCCCACCAGCATGAAAAAAGACGCGAAAAACAAATACAAGGAACGCTTGTTAAGCCGTATCGCCAGCACCGCGCACAGAGAGCCGATAATCACCGCAAAGAAGGCCCCCAGCACCGAAAGCCGGGAAATCCCCGTCAAACTCCCCATCAGGAAGGCGCAGCCCACCAGCATAAGCAGCAAACCGGTAAAAAAAACCGCCTTGGCGGCAACGAGGCGGTCGATGTGATGACGCATACCCTCACTATACCCATAACCGTTTGAAATTGCTAGCGGTACTCCAGGGCCAGCGCACTATGTATGCTAACTCTTTATACTGTAAAGAATTACGATTTCAGCTCTGAAAAATGACTGTAAGCTAATTCCTTATGCCATAAGGAATTAGAAATCATAGTGCGCT
>JAITHH010000080.1 GCA_031280065.1 Treponema sp.
CTATGCGCTTATGTGCATCGAGTGCAAGACCGCCGAAGAACGCCGCAACCGCTGATTTATATGGGGCTCCGCCCCATACCCCGCCGGGGGGTTACGAACCCCCCGGTCCTCCCGCTCGCTTGCGTGTTGTTTGCAATGGGCGCGGTCAGGCTCTAAAGCGGGTCTTCCGTCCAGACCGGACGGCCCCGCTCCCTCCCCTCAAACAGCGCCGCATGGGTGTAGCCCGCAGCCAGCAGGGTTTGCCGGGCCTGCGGATAGCCGCCCCCTAAGTGGGCGGCCCGGTGAGCATCGGCGGTGATAGTAACCGGCGCCTGGTGTACGGCCAGCGCTTCCAGGAACGCCGGAGCGGGGTAAGTTTCCCCAATCGCGCCCCGGTTAATGCCCCCGGTATTCACCTCCGCCGTCAGGCCGGAAGCGGCGGTGAGTTCGGCGGCCCGCCGCAGCCGGGCCTGGTAGCGCGGATCGCGGGGATCAAACCAGCGGTTATTCCTGTTGTTTTTCTTGATCAGATCCGCGTGGCCGAGAATGTCGAAGCCGCCCGCACGGATCATCGCTTCCACCGCGTCCCAGTACGCCTCAACAGCCGCCCAGCCGTCGCCGTCAAAACAGTCCCGGATGTTCCGTTCAAGCTCCTCCGCCGGGCCGTCCACCGTAAAGGGCCTCCCCTTGGGAGGGACGACATAGTGCACCGAACCGATGATGTAGTCCAGGCCGAGGGACTGGAATTCCCGGTCGCCCGGCCCCATAAGGCCGCTGATATAGTCCGCCTCCAGTCCCAAAAAAACCCGGAGCTTCCCCTCCCAGCGCCGGCGGGCCGCCAAAACCGCTTCGATATACGCCCCCAGCCGCGCCTCGTCAATATGCCAGTCAGAGGAAAGCCCCGTCCGCTGATAAAGCGGCCCATGGGAGCTGAACCCGATGGAAACAAAGCCCCGCTTGGCGGCCTGTTCGCAGAGCACTTCAACGCTGTCTTCGCCATCGCAGAACACCGAGTGGGTGTGTAAACAGGAATAGCGCACTAGCGGGCCTCCATTATGCGGACCGCAGCCGCTTGAAAGCGGGTATAGGCGTCCCGCAGCGCGGAGAGGGCCGCCTCCCGGTCCTCCCCGCTGCCCGGGGCAAAGGCCCGTTCCAGCCGGGCAGCGCAGCGGCCCAGTTCGTTTCCCCCCAGAGTGAGGGCGCTGCCCTTGATCAGATGCGCCTCCCGCCAGCCTTGTTCCCAATCCTCCCGCGCTATCAAACCCCCGAACCCGGCCATCTGCTCATCAGTCCGTTCAATAAAACGCGAGATGAGGGACCGTATCATCTCCGTGTTGCCCATGAAGGCCGCTTGCAGGGTACGGAGATCGAGCGGATCGTCCGCCGGGGTGAACAGCGCGTTGAGCGCGGCGATCAACTGCCCCCGCTTCACCGGCTTGTCAATACGGGCCGCGAACCAGCCCAGCCGGGCCATCCGCTCATCCACCCCGGCAAGTCCGCAGGGAACCATGAGAACCAAGGCCGCCTGACGCTCCGCCTGTATCGCGGCGGCCAGCCGCCAGCCGTCCATCCGGGGCATAACCATATCTATCAGACAACATTCATAGGGCCGCGCCTGGGCCGCCGCTTCCCGCATCCGCGCTAGGGCCGCTTCGCCGGAAGCCGCCGTGTCCACAGAGACGCAGCCCGCGTCTTCCAAGCGGGAGTGAATCACCCTCCGGGCCTCCTCGCCGTCATCGACGAGGAGAATACGGGCGTCCGGCCTGTATATGCCGGAACCAGGCGCCGCGCCCGCCGCCCGCAGGGGGATAGTCAGCCGGTCAATGGGGGGATTGGGGGCGGAGCGGACCGACACCGTAACCGAATCCCCCTCCCGGACCGCGGCGGCAATCACCGCTCCTTGATCGGTGAGTGTAAGGGCGCCGCTGACCAGCGCGGCGATTCCCCGCCGTATCTCCTGGGGATCGCCGTACGTGAGCGGCGCGGCGCTGGAGGGAATGTCCATGACCAGTTCCAGGCCCTTGCGATGGGCGTCCAGGGCGAAGGACTCGACCGCCTCTTCGATGACCGTTTCCAGACTGAACAGGGATTCACCCTCGCCGGTTCCCTTGGACATCTAAAACGTGGCCCTCAGAACTTCCAGTGTTTTTTTGAAGATCGCCCCGGGCCGCAGCGGTTTTACCAGGTAGCTCTTGATGCCCAGCTTGAAGGCCCGGATGACCGATTCGCGCTGGGAGATGGCGGAGAGGACGATCACCGGCTGGCGGATGTCCTTCTCGTTCATGGCCCGCAGCACGGCAAAACCGTCCATACTGGGCATCATCATGTCCAGGAAGGTAAGGTCAAACGAGACGCTTTCCAGGGCGGCAAGGTACGCGCCGCCGTCCGGGAAGGTGGACACCATCGCGCCGGCGCGCTGAAAGGTGTTTTTGATGAGTTCCTGAATCACAAAATCATCGTCAACCGCGGCGATTTTGAGGTCCTTCAGCATATCCTGGATGTTTTCCAGCGTTACCGGCGGGCCGTCTTCGGCGGCAAAGGTCAATTGGACGGTTTCTCCCACGCCGGTCTGCTCCTGCCTGGACAGGAGGCGTCCGTCTATGGCGGCGGTCTCTTCATCTGATATACGCTCCCCCAAAAGCTGCTCAATGGCGGCGGTGAGGTTCTCCGCGATCTGAATCGCCTTGAACTCCTTGCGGCTGGCAAGGTAAGCGGCCGCGTACTCGTCCCTGGTCAGCGCCCGGATGTTCTGCTGGCCTCCGGCGGCGATCTTCGTTACGATCTCGAAGAGGCTGTAGAGCTTCGGCGTATCGGCGGGCCCAAGGCGGGTATTGCTTATCATCACCAGGAGCCGGGGGGAGCGCACTCCGTACAGTTCGATGAGTTCCAGCATCTTGAACTGGAGGAGTTCCAGCTTATCCTGGTTGAGTCCCTGGCTGATCTCGATAAAGATGATGTTGTCGTTGATATGGACGTCAACCTGGCCCGGCGAGGCGTCGAGGTCGAAGCGGACATTCAAAAGCTGGGCAATCGCGCCGAACAGGGCGTCTATCTTGATTGGTTTGGTGAATACCTTGCGCACGTTGTAGGGAACCAGCTCGATGATTTTATCCTGATCGAGGCGCTTGGCGGTGATGATGACGGGGATGTCCGCGATTCCGGAGTTGTCTTTCTTCTGCTGAAGCACCTCCAGGTAGTTTACGCCGCGGATGTGGTAGTCCAGCAGCACGAGATCCGGTTTGAGGGTCCGCATCTTGGCCAAACCGTCCCGTCCGCTGCCGGCCATGGTAATGTCAATGGCGTTTTCTGTGAATTTTGTCCAAAGATACTCTCGAAACAGCGGTGATTCATCGATCACCAGGATATTTTTCATGGGCATTTACCGTTAATATATATCGCGGCGGGGTTTCCCGCAAGTCCTGGTACAAATAAAGCGGTCAAACCGCTGTTCCGCCGGTATTTGGGGG
>JAITHH010000274.1 GCA_031280065.1 Treponema sp.
TCCATACCCATTACCAGCGTCATCGAAAGCCTGCGGATCAAGCCGGATGAAATCAACATGATCGACAACTACGAAGTGTTCAATATCCGCCAGGACGTTATTTCGCTTTTGCGCCTCAATAGGCTCTTTGGGATCAAAACCGAGGAACAAAAGGATTATTATTACATCGTTATAGTCGGTACGGCGGAAAAGAAAATGGGATTTATGGTGGACAGCCTGATTGGAGAGGAAGACGTTGTCATAAAGCCCCTGCGGGATCAGTTTACCAATTCGCCGGGCATAGCGGGCGCTTCCATACTGGGAGACGGATCGGTATCCCTGATTATCGATGTTAGCCAGCTTCTTGAGCTGGGACAGCGCAAGGAAATGGAACAGCGCCGTATACGGGAAGGAACACACTGATGGCTGCGGTACGGGATTTGGAAACGCTGAATACGGAAATCCAGCAACAAAAAGAACAGGTTGAAAACGTTGATTTCAAGATGATTACCTTTTCCCTGGGGGGGAAGGATTATGGCGTTGACATTATGAACGTCAAGGAAATAGCCAAGGCCGATAAATTTACCTTTGTGCCCAACGCGGCTTCGTTTGTGCGGGGCGTGTACAATCTTCGCGGCGACATTATTCCTATTATCGATCTGCGCGCCTTTTTTCATCTTCCTGTTCAGCACAAAGACGACAATATCGAAAACATGCTGATCCTTCGCATCGAAGACAGAGTATACGGTACCATTGTTGACAAGATTGACAAGGTTGTCGGGGCCAACTCCGACAGTATCCAGCCGCCTCATCCGATTTTCGGGGATATTAACATCAAATTTATCAGCGGCGTTGTGGAAAAACAGGGAAGCCTCTACATCATTCTGGATGTCGTAAGGATTTTTTCCCAGAGCGAGGACGATAAAACCAAAGGCCGCGCTCCGGAAACGGCGGACGAGGCGTACTACATGCCGCCTCCGGCTGCCGCTGCCGCGGCGGAAGCTCCCGCAGCCCGCGAGACCGGCGAAAGCGCCCTGGACTTTATCCGGCAGAGCCTTCCGGCCCTCAAGCGCTTTCATCCCAGCGTCCTCAACGATCAATGGCTGCGGGAACGTTTTGCCGACTGGAGTCTGGGCCGCTCCGGGCCGGACCTCCAGCTCAAAGACTCTGCCGCCGCCGGGGAATTTCTGTCGGCCTTCTATTCGCCGTTTTCCGGCGGTTTCTGGGATGACGACTATGCCGCGCAGGTCAAGGCTGCCCTTCCAGACCTTTCTTCCAATAATATCCAGGTCTGGAACATAGGCTGCGGAAAGGGCCATGAAACCTTTTCGTTTGCCTGCGTGCTCAAAATGCGCTATCCTGACGCCCGGATCAAGATTTGGGCCAATGACAACGACATCATGGCGATTTCTCAGGCGCCCAATATGATCTTTGATCTGGACGACGTGCCTGAATTCTGCAGGACCTTCATGGTGCGCGGGGCAAACGGTTATAGCTTTAACCAGGCGATAAAAGACTTGATCTTTTTTGAATACCATGATATTCTCAATGATAATCAGCTGCCGGAGCTTGATATTATTCTGGCGCGTGATATACTGTCATTCCTGCCGGTTCCGGAGCAGGAAAAACTGATAGTTGAGTTTGTTGAAAAGCTGAAAAGCCGGAATATTGTCTTTTTGGGCAGGAATGAAGAACTGCCCGAGCATGAATGGCGTACCGCGGCAAAACCGCCGGTTTCCGCATTTGTGCATAAAGGATAGCCGGAAAAGCCTGTACGGCGCTGGTTTTGAACAGACCGGTATAAAATTGACCTGCGGGACAGTCAGGCTGTATCTTGTGCAAATTTTGTGGTTTTTTGCCGTCATATTCCTGTAACCGGAAGTGTACGGTCTGAAAAACATGCGATTTGAAGCGGAAATTGTCTGGAAACGGCCCGGCGATGCCGGAAAAGTTTTCCGGCAAGATATTACAGAAAAGAGAAAAGCGCCTTGCGCGGCTTTTCCAGATACCGGCCGCATAACCGGAACGATTGCGGACCGGCACAGACTTACAATGAGGAGAGTTGTATGAGAGTTGAGTATATTAACCCCTTTGTTGAGGCCGCCTATAGTGTTTTGAAGGAAGTATTGAACACTGATGTAAAAAGGGGCGATCTGTACCTCAAATCTACCAGCATGACCATTATGGGCGTGGCCGCTCTGGTCGGTCTTGCCGGGGATGTGGAAGGCCGCGTTCTTTTTGACATGACCAAAGATACGGCCCTCAATATAGCCGGAGCAATGAACGGCGAAAAATTCACCACTCTTGACGATATGGCAAAAGCCACGATTCAGGAGCTTGCCAACATGATAACCGCACAGGCGGTAACCAAACTGCATGGCATGGGCTTTAAATTTGACCTTACCCCCCCGGCTCTTTTTTCCGGTGAAAATATGGAAATATCCAACCGCGAAGTTGAAGCCCTGATAGTGCCCATGGAACTCGGTTCCCATGGCAAGATCGAAATCAACGTGGCGGTTAGGGAACGGACCTAAGGAAGCGCTGAATAATTCAGTCAGGAATTATTTAGTGATGCTTTATTCGCGCCGAGGGTTTAATACTACGCGGTTCTGCCGCGGTCATGCAGGGATTAAACCCGAGTCCAACACCATACAAGAACAATGCACTGCGCCCTTCGGGGTGAGGTGCTTGATGAGAGTCAATGTAATCAATGCTTCCTTAAAACGGCAGGCGTTTGTTCATTGCGATATTTCCGGTACAAAACGGGCGGTTAGCTCAGTTGGTGAGAGCACTAGCTTGACATGCTAGGGGTCGTGGGTTCAAGTCCCCCATCGCCCATTGTTATTCGAAAACCCTTGCGGTTTTTTCCGTGAGGGCGTATACTCCATAGTGAAATGTGTGCCTTTAACCCTGAATATATTGCGGATTTTGCCCGCTCTTACGGGTTTCATTATGACATCTGTGATCCGTTGACACTGGTACGGGATTTCCTCATAGACATGGAACGCGGCCTGCGCGGGCAGTCTTCGCCGCTGCCGATGATCCCTTCCTTTCTGCGCCCTGTTTCCCGCGTTCCTTCGGGTAAAACCGTCATTGCTCTGGATGCAGGCGGTACCAACCTGCGCGCAGCCCGGGTCAGCTTTGGGGAAACAGGCAGGCCGGTACCCGGGGGAAGCGCGAAAGCTCCCATGCCGGGAACCCACGGCCGGATCAGCGCGGAAACGTTTTTTGACGAAATCGCCGCCCTGGCCGCCCCGCTTATTGAAGAAGGCCCGGTAGAAGGTATCGGCTTTTGCTTTTCCTATCCCATGGAAATGAAGGAAGACGGGGACGGAATTCCCATGGCGTTCAGCAAGGAAATAGACGCCCCGGAAGTAACCGGTAAACCGGTGGGCCGGGGCCTGCGCGAGGCGTTAAAACGGCGGGGCATTACAGCGCCTGAACGTATCGTGCTGCTCAATGACACGGTGTCAACCCTGCTTGCCGGCCTTGCTGAAATTCCGCCTGACGGCGGCCTTGTCAAAGGCGCAGATACCTATGGCGTTCCCGGCGGCCCGGCAGTCGGCTTTATCCTGGGAACGGGATTTAATACGGCCTACCCGGAAAAAGACATTCCCAAAATAGGCTTTCATTCCGGGGAATCCCCCCAAATTGTCGTCTGTGAAAGCGGATGCTGCGCTCCCAGATATCTGGGTGTGTTGGACAGGGAATTTGACGCGACAACCAAAAAACCGGGCGTGTACACGCTGGAAAAATCCGCCGCCGGAGCGTATCTTGGCCCGCTTACCTTTCACATACTCAAACAGGCGGTAAAAGACGGCGTTCTGTCATTCAAAAAATCGGCTGAATTTGTTTCCTGGCCGGGGCTTGAAACAAGACATCTGAACGAGTTCATGCATTCCCCGCTTTCAGGAGAAGGTCCGGTCGGCGGGCTTTTCGGCAGGGACGAGCTGGACGCGCTTAAAACCTTTTGCTGCATTACTTCGATTGTTACCCTGCGGGGAGCGCTGTTTTCCGCCGCCGCGGTCGCCGCCGCCGTTGAACGCATGGGCGCGGGATTTGATCCCTTTGTCCCCGTACGTATCGCGGTTGAAGGGACTACCTTTATCATGTACCGGGGAATGAGGGAAGCTCTGGAATCCTGGCTCAGGGTTATGCTGACAAAAGACAAGCCGCGCTTTTATGCCATTACTCCGGTCGAACAGGCTTCGCTCTTTGGCGCGGCCATGGCGGCGCTCACCTGAAGCAATAGCCTTGTTCGCAAGTCAATAGGCCGCAAAAATCCCGGTTTTCGGGCTCTGCGAACCTTCGGTTCGATGGAGCCTACAAGGTAGAATTTTGAACAGGCTCTAAGGAAGCGCTGATTAAATCAGGGGTTTCACAGTCCACGGATTAAAACCACGGAAAATGCGGAAACCGCACGGAAAAGGACTTTCTTTCCGCGTCCCTTCCGTGTCTTCCGTGGTTCGGTTCGCTTTAATCAGCGTTGCTCTAAGCCAGCCGGATACCGTGATAATTGCTGATTCCTTGTTTTTCTCCCCGGTAGAGCGGGCGCTCATGTCCTTCGCGGGCTTTTTGCCGGCAATAACGTATACGCAAAGCCTCACAAACCCGGTTTCCAGGCCGGTTTTGTCATAGTGCCGGGGAGCATAACGCCGTTTTTCCCATCGGCTGTTCTGTAATTCCTTACAAGATAAGGAGTTAGCTCATTCCCCCAGAGAGGGTTTGAACGCCGTTTACGGATAAAATCACCGGGATGGACGGGACATCGCATACCTTCACCTATCCTGCCTTAAAGCTGCTGGACTACACGGTCGAAGAGCTTGAAGAGCGCGGTCTGAGTATTCTGCTGCCGTTTTATCTGCTCAAACTGAAGAAGCGCGTCCGGGCGGCACGGACACCGGAAAAGCGGCAGGAGCTGGCCGGGGAGATGAAGGACCTGGTGGAAAAACTGACCGCCGCGCTGGAGCGGGGGGCGCCAAGTAAACTCGCCCGCAGGGCGTTGAGCAAACATATACGGCACGGCGTAGCGCTCGTAATACCCCCTATTAGCACACATGCGCGAAGGCTTTAGCTGAGCAGGGCACGGCAAACATCCGCGCCCATCAGGGCGTTGAGCAAACATATACGGCACGGCGTAGCGCTCGTAATACCCCATGCTCTCACAGATGCGCGAAGGCTTTAGCTGAGCAGGGCACGGCAAACACCCGCGCCCGCAGGGCGTTGACCAGACAATGCGGCCCGCCGTAGCGCTCGTAATACCCCATGCTCTCACAGATGCGCGAAGGCTTTAGCCTGAGCAGGGCGCGGCAAACATCCGCGCCCGTCAGGGCGTTGACCAGACAATGCGGCCCGCCGTAGCGCTCGTAATACCCCATGCTCTCACAGATGCGCGAAGGCTTTAGCCTGAGCAGTGCACGGCCAATAAACGCGCCCGTCAGGGCGTTGACCCAGGATATGCGGCCCGCCGTAGCGCTCGTAATGCCCCATATTATCACAAATGCGCGAAGGCTTTAGCCTGAGCAGTGCGCGGGAAACCCCCGGAGGAAATTCTTCAGTTCTATGGCGGGGCGGCATCCTGAATTCGGGATTGCTGGATTTAATCAGCGCTTCCCTTGACATCCCCGGCCCAGCCGTATACACTCACCATAACAAAAGATTTTCAGGGTCGGGTGCGTTTTGACAGGCGGAATGACCTGCAAACAATTCCCTACCGGCGGTATAGCCCGCGAATTCAGGAGAACCACGCTCCCGGATTGAACCGGTGAAATTCCGGCGCCGACGGTATAGTCCGGATGGACGAAAATCGAGCAGGCGGGATACCTGCCCTTGGCCGGCATCCCCGCTTCCGGATCTCCCAAAGATAACGCCCCGGATCATCAATCCGGGGTTTTTTTGTACCCCCGCATTACCCAAAATATGGAGACTTTATATGAAGCAAAAAAACTTTTGCCTGGCTCTGGCTGCGGCGGTATTGCTGCTGCCGGCCTGCACGGAGAAGGAAACTCCCAAAATTCCCGGAAAAACGCATATCGGGGTGTTCATCCCTGGGGTCATGTCTGGAAGCCCCATCTACGAGATGCTGGCCCAGGGGGTGCGGCAGGGCGCGGCGGATTTTTCTTCCCCAGAGGATGTGGAAGTCACCGTGGTGGAAGGGGGCTACAATCAGGCCGAGTGGGAAGCGAAGATCACCGCCATGGCCGCGTCCGGGTCCTACGATCTTATTGTTTCCTCGAACCCTTCCATGCCGGCCATTGCAGCCTCGGTGTCCCAGGGCTTTCCCAGCCAGCGTTTCCTTCTTTTAAATGGGGAACTGGCGGGGCATCCTAGAATCTTCACCCTGGCCTATAACCAGTGGGAGCAGGCTTATATGGCAGGGCATATCGCCGCCCTGGTTACCCTGGAAGCGGCTCCCGGGGGAGCGCGAAGGGTAGGCTTAGTGGCGGGCCAGGAATATCCCGACATGACCGGCGTCATTGCCCCAGGCTATCTGGCGGGAGCCCAGGCAGCGGACGCGGATTTTTCGCTGGTCTTCCGGGTGGTGGGAAACTGGTTTGACGCGGGCAAGGGGGCGGAGCTGGCCCATGAAATGATCGGCCAGGGCGTTTCGGTGATCCTCTGCGTGGCCGGAGGGGCCAACGAAGGGGTTGTCCAGGCGGCTTCCGAGGCGGGGGCCAAGGTGGTGTGGTTCGACATCAACGGCTACGGCGTCCGCCCCGGCACCGTGGTGGGCAGCGCGGTCCTGGCCCAGGAAAAAGCCGCCCGCGAACAGACCAGGCGCTTTTTGGAGGGAACGCTTCCCTTTGGCAGCGCGGAAATCCTGGGAGCCGCCCAGGGCTATGTGGATTTTGTGGAGGACGATCCCCGCTACCATGCCGCGGTGAGCGAGGATGTCAGGGAAAAACAGGCCCTCTTGACTGCCCGGTTCAGGGCCGGGACAGGACCGGAAAAATAATGGTGGAACTCCGGGGGATAAGGAAGCGTTTTTCCGCTAATGGGGTGCTGGCCTTGGACGGAGCCGGTTTCTCTGCCCGCCCCGGGGAGATTCACGCCCTTTTAGGGGAGAACGGCGCGGGAAAATCCACGCTGATGCACATCATGGCGGGTTTCCTGAACCCGGACAGGGGCGGCATCCTAATGAAGGGGAAGGAGGCCCGGTTCTCCAGTCCCGCGGACGCCCTGGCAGCGGGGATAGGCATGGTCCGCCAGCACCCAAACTTGATACGGGGCTTCAAGGTTTGGGAGGACTGCGTTACCGGGGCGGAACCCCGGCGGGGGGGGATCCTCAGACCCAAGGCGGCCCGGAACCGGGCGGCGGAACTCTCAAAGCGCTGGGGGTTCGGCCTGGATGTGGACGCGGTGACCTCAAGTCTTACCGTGAGCCAGCGGCAGAAGGCGGCGGTCCTGGCCCTGCTGATCCGGGAGGCGGAGTATCTTATCTTTGATGAACCCACCGCGGTGCTGAGTCCCGGCGAGACCCAGGGGCTGTTTGCCCTTTTCAGGGCCCTCAGGGATGGGGGGAAAGGGGTGATCCTCATTTCCCATAAGCTGGAGGAAACCCTGGCTCTGGCCGGCTGGATCACGGTTCTGGGGAAGGGAAAAACCCTGGCCTCCGGGGAGGCCGCTTCCTTTTCAGGGGATAGTTTGCAGGCGCTGATGTTCGGCAGCCTGGAGGAAAAACCAGTTTCGGCAAGACCGGCCAGGGCCAAAAAAAGGACATCCCCGGGGGCCGGAAACAAGCCGCCGGTCTTGAGTGTGCAAAACCTGGGGCTGGAAATCCCCGGACGGCCCTTTATCCGGGGGGCCTGCCTGGATGTCGCCCCAGGCGCGATTCTGGGCGTGGCCGGGGTCAGGGACAGCGGCCTTGAGACCCTGGAACTGGG
>JAITHH010000328.1 GCA_031280065.1 Treponema sp.
ACGTGAAAGATTCATTTACCCTCATACTTGAATGTGATAACCGGGGGCCCCTCCTGCGGTTTGAAGGAAGCGCCGGGCCGGACTACCGGCGCTATACCGGCGTTGAACGGGAAGCGCTGCGTATGTTCCTCGCTGCCCGCTCAGACGCGGCCCGGTCTTTTTATACCGGCGCTGACCGCTTCTGGGACAGGCCGGAGGACGGGGGAGCGGCCAAAGGCAAGGCCGCGAAAGTGAATGTTGGCGCGGTGATAGAGGACCCGGATGACCGGCTGGTGGAGCTGGCCGCCTCCGAGGGACTCCTGCGGAACGGCGCGGGCGAAGCGGTGAGCCTGTCCGGGGAACGCTGCCGGTGCGCCCTGCATATTACCGCCCAGTCCGCAGCCTCCTTCAGCGTGTCCCCGGCCCTGCTCGGCGAAGACGGCGGGGATGTCCTGGAAGACCGCTTTGACCTCGTAAGCCCCCGCCTGGCCCTCTCCCGGAACAAACTTTACCCCCTCGAAGACATCGGCGCCCATTGGAAAGATACCGCAGCCTTCCGCGTTCTGATAAAAAAAGACGATTTAACGTCCTATCTTTCACTCATGTTTTCTCGTTTTTCAAATATCGCCCTGCGTTATGCGGGAAACGGCGCTGAACCGGGAGGCCGGCAGGGGGTCTGGCAGACCAGAACGGTCCGCCCGATCACCGCCCAGCCCGCCCTGCTGTTCATGGAGATCGACAAGCACGAATACCTCCATGTGCGGCCTATCGCGTACCTGCGGGACTTTCCGCCTGAATTCCTGGAGAACGAGGAAATCATCACCGCCGTCAAGATGGACGAGCGGGAGAAAGTTTTTACCGCCGCCGAGATTGTCTTTCCTGAGCCCAGCGGCAGCCTTTTCCGGGCCGCTATCGCCAAATTCGCCCGCCGGGGGGGAATGGGCAAGGCGGAACTGCAAAAGCAGATTTACGAGGAGAACGGCAGGTTCATCATCGCCCCGGAATTCGCCAAGCGGTTTTTCAGCGAGTGCATCTTTGACCTTTCCGCGCAGTTCGCGCTGCTGGAAACCAAGGCGCTGGCCGGCTGCAAAGTCTCCTTTGCAAAACCCCGCGTCCGCCTCTCATTGGGGGACGGCGTCGACTATCTTTCCGGCAGCGCCGATGTGGAGTTCGAGGGCCAGCGCTTCTCCTTTGCCGGCTTTATGCACGAGTACAAGCAGGCCGCCTGCATCACCCTGGCAGACGGTACACGCGGCTTCCCGGATAAGCGCGTCATGGACAAACTGGACCGGCTGCTGGCAGCCATCAAAGGCGGCGGGGTGGAACTTTCGTTCTTTGACCTTCCCCTCCTCATGGCCGAGGACGCTGTCGAGATTGACGGGGCGGCGTGGGAAAAGGCCCGGCCCTTCTTCAGCGGCTATAACAGCATCGAAACCCGGCAGGGCCGCTGGGGGCTGCAAAATGGGCGGCTGCGGCCCTACCAGGAATACGGCGTCCGCTGGCTCGACTATCTGCGGGAATACGGCATGGGCGCGTGCCTGGCCGACGAAATGGGGCTCGGTAAAACCGTCCAGGTGATCTCGCTGCTCCGCGCCCTCAACGCCGGGGGCGAAACGGGCCTCTGCCTGATTCTCTGTCCCAAGTCCGTGGTCTACAACTGGGCCGCCGAGCTGGATAAATTCGCCCCGGAAATTCCCTATACCGTCCACTACGGCGCGGAACGCGACTTTAAGGACATTGCCCAAGCCCGTGCGTTCAGAATCGTGCTTTCCACCTACGCAACCCTCAGACGGGACGCTGAACAGTTCCTCCCGCTTGAATTCCTGTACGTGATTCTGGATGAATCGCAGAACATCAAGAACCTCAGCACACAGACTTCCGGGGCCGTCCTCAGTTTGAAGGCCCGGCGGCGTATGGCCATGAGCGGCACGCCCATCGAGAATAACCTGTTCGACCTCTACAGCCTCTTCCGGTTCCTGAATCCCGGCTTCTTCGGGTCTCCAAAGGAGTTTACCGCCAA
Source organism: Treponema sp. (assembly GCA_031280065.1). Next base: position 2,000 of record JAITHH010000328.1, read on the forward strand.
GTACCTCCGCCCCATCCAGGAGGAGAACAACGAAGACGCCCTGCAAGACCTCAAAGCCCGGATATACCCCTTCATCCTTCGCCGCCTGAAACGGGATGTCGTCAAGGAACTGCCCGCCAAAACCGAGGAAACCGCGTATATCGAACTGGACCGCGAGCAGCTTGCGCTCTACCACCGCAGACGCGCGGAGTACAAGAACCTCATCAGCGGCATCATCGAGAAGGGCGATTTTGCAAAATCTTCCATAGTTATCTTCAAGGCGCTCTCAGAACTGCGCCGTCTGGCCTCCGTGCCCGAAGCCGAGGGGGAATACGGGGGGCCCTCGGCAAAACGGCAGTACCTCGCTGAAATGATCTCCGGTCTGGCGCAGAACGGCCACAAGTGCCTGGTCTTTGCCAACTTCCTCGCCGGGGTAGAACTGGTGAGCCAAGACCTGGCGGAGCGGGGGATTGCCAACCTGACCATGACCGGCGCGACCGGCAGCCGGCAGGCCCTGGTGCGGACCTTCCAGACCAGCCCGGACATCAAGGCATTCATCATGACGCTGAAAACCGGCGGCACGGGGATCAACCTGACCGCCGCTGACTATATCTTCATCATGGACCCCTGGTGGAACAGCGCCGCCGAAGCCCAGGCGGTCGACCGCAGCCACCGTATCGGCCAGGTGAACCCGGTGTTCTGCTACCGTCTTATCGCCCGCGGCACCATCGAGGAGCGGATATTGGAGCTCCAGAAGCGGAAGCAGGAACTCGCCGGGGCCCTGCTCTCTGACGACGCGGGGGCTTTGAAGCGCCTTAACGAGAACGATATTTCCTTCCTGGTGGGGGACGCCGCGTGGTGAGGGCGCGTTTGCCACGCCCGGCCGTCGTATGCTGTTTCAGCCCCGCTATCTTGTCCGGCAGCATGTGCGTCCATTCCCCGCTCGCGTTTTTTGCATGTCCGCATACCTGGTTAAATTCCCCAGCCAGCCGTCAAATTCATCGTCCCGGTCAGGGACAAAGTCTTTATTGTGATTCACTGTCCGCGGGGGCGCCGCCCCCGCCATGCCCCCGCCGGGGGGTTATGAACCCCCCGGCCCCCCCGGTTACGATTAAAGCAAGCGCAAACAGGATGCGGGAGGGAAGGTCCCCCCGGCGGAGCAGGGCCGTTTTAAGGCCGAAGAAATTGCCGCCCAGTTCCGCGATGGACGGTATGTCCTGCCAGGGGAGACACAGGGCAATCAGGCGGAAAACCAGCGCAAGCCCAAGTCCCGCCGCAGCGGACACGGCGAGAATCAAGGCGGCGGCGCGGAGCAGTTCCCCCCGGCGAAGACGCGGGATTTCCCCCGCATAGCGCGTTTTCAGGTCTTGCCGCAGCGCCCCTAGGATCGAGCCGGCCCGTCTGCCCAGCGGCGCAATGATTCGCGCCAGCGCCAGCACTGCGGCTATCCCCGCAGCCGCCAGAACCCGCTCCCATAACAGACGCTCCTGGTCTCCCAAATGGTAAAACGCGAAGTTCCCCTCCCGCACCCCCA
>JAITHH010000330.1 GCA_031280065.1 Treponema sp.
CTGGCGGTTCAGGAGCAGGTAGAGCGTTTATTTGCCGTCTATCAGGATGAATTGGAGCGGCACCGGCTGCTTGCGGCGGTTCCTCCGGTTCTTGAGCCCGAGCCTGAGCTGGAACTTCCAAAACAGCAGCAGCGGCTGACGCTCCTGCGGCCTATTATGTTCGGGAAGTAAGGAAGGAGGCCGCAGGCCTCCCGGTCAACAACTTAAGATATTAGTGGGGGGCAAGCCCCCCTCGCTCCAGCCCTGCGGGTTTCCGCCGTCCCCGCCGAGGGCCATCGCGTAGTCCCCCGTTACCCAGGGGGCAGGACCGATTTCTCCTGCCAGCGCCCGCTCAACCAGCGGCTCAGATAGCAGGCCCCCCGGACCAGAAAGTCCCCTCCCATCGCAAGCCACACCCCCAGCGGCCCGGCTCCCAGGGTAAAGGTGAGGAAGTAGGCCGCGCTTACCCGGACAGTCCACATGGAAACCGACGCGGCGATCATCACAAAGCGGGCATCCCCCGCAGCCCGCAGCGCGTTCGGCAGGGCAAAACTCATGGCCCAGCCTACCGTCATGGACACGCAGTGAACCCGGAGAAAAGTCTTGGCCAGGTCATGGGCCTCCCCGCTCAAGTTGAACAGGCCGATGAGGGGATCCATGAACAGGTAGACGGCCAGGTTCACCACAAGGATCGTCAGGTAGGCCATCTTCATGATCTTGAAGGTGTACTTCTTCGCGGCGGCGTAATCCCCCGAGCCCACGCACTGCCCCACCACGGTAAGCAGGGCGATACAGTACGCCTGGCCGGGCATGAACGAGAAGGAATTGATCACGCTGGCCACGGCGTTGGCCGCAAACGCGCTGGTCCCATAGGCCGTGAAAATCCGCTGGGTCAAGAGCCGCCCCATCTGGAACATGGAGCTTTCCAAGCCGCTGGGAATTCCCACGTTGAGAATACTGCGCATCGTGCGGCGGACCAGATTTACCTTGAAGATTCCTGCCAGGCTCACCGGCCCTTTCCGGGTCAAAGCCAGCATCCCAAAGAGGATCGATGCCGCCGCTATCCGGCTTAACAGGGTAGAAAGCGCCGCCCCGGCAACGCCTATCTTGAGGCCGAAGATAAATACCGCGTTCCCTCCGATATTCATCACATTGACCAGCAGGGCAACCCGCATGGTAACGCCGCTGTTCCCCGCCGCCCGGAACAAAGCGGCGCAGGCGTTGTAGATGCCCAGGAAGAAATAGGAGAGCGCCGTGATCAGGAAGTAAACCGCCGCAGCCTCCATCACATCGGCTTCAATGTTTCCATAGAGGAGGGTGATGATGGGCCGCCGGAGCGGAACCGTGAGCGCCATGATCGCGGCGGACACGACCCCTACCAGATAGATAAGCTGGCGGGAGGCGAGCCCGGCGTTTTTCGGGTCCCTGCGGCCAATATACTGGCTCACCACCACCGCCCCGCCGGTACAGAGGGCGGTAAAGGCGATGATGAAGAGGTTGTTGATGTTATCAACGATATTGACGCCGGACACGGCGAATTCTCCGATGGAACTTACCATGATGGTATCCACCGCGCCCATGGTTACCGCCAGGATCTGTTCAATGATGAGCGGCAATATCAGGCTGAACAGGGCTTTATTATTCCATTGTTCCGTGATGGACGAAGGATTCAATTATTTTTTACGGCTGTTCACTCTGACATCATCGGCGAGGCGGGTCCTAATGCTGCTGAAAGCGGCACGGGCGTTCCGGCCTTTTTCCTGCGCTTCCTGGAGCCGGCTGCCAGCCACAGCCCCTTCTACCTGTCCCACCGTTTGCCGGGCGGTATCAAAGTCCTTGTCCAGGGATTCAAAGTCAACATTGCCGCCGTTTTTCTGCTTGGCGCTGTCCAGGACTGATTGAGTTTCTTCCATAGATTGTTTCAGATTTGATACGAGGTCCGCCCCTTCCTGCCGGGCTCTCGCGGCGGCGATATTCCCATCGCTGATCGCCTTCTCCGAAGCGGCCACCACTTCGGCGGCGTATGACTTTGCCGAATCGTAACGTTTGGTATCAGCCGCCGCTTTCATCCGCGCCAAAGCGTCCCGGGCGCGGGCCAGGGTGCTTTCCGCATAAAGCACCGCATTCGGATCGTTTTCCGCCCCGGTCAGGGCAGTCTGCGCCGCTTCCATTTCAGCCGTGGGCGGCTTCGCACACCCCCCCAACTGGAGGATAACCGCAAACATGCTGATAACAGACAGGACGGCGCTGAAGTTCCGTTTCATAATTCCCTCTCTCTTTCCTCATTATCGGCTATTATAGCTCAAATGAAAATAGTTTTCAGGAGGGCCTGGCTGGAGCGCAGGGGCCTCATCTCAACGAAGAGAGCTTTGAGGACGAGGTACTGGCAGATTTTTGGACTGAATGGCCCAGACCCTGAAGGCGATAAGCCCGCTGCGGGAAAAGCTGGCAGGGAGCACAATGCCGTGTCTATCCCCCCACCCTGGTACTCTACAAAGATGAGGCTATTGTCTGCCAGCAAGCGGGAGCCGCGCCTAAAACGGTATTGAGGGTATGTTTAGATAAGGGGGTCTATTATCAATTCCAAACTTAAAAGAAGCGGTACAAATACCTGCGTTTGCGCTGTTTTTACCTTGAAAACCTTGTTAAGAAAAGGACAGCCTGTAGGGAATACCGAAGCGGGTGTCCGCTGCTGGGGGCAATGCCAACAACTTAAGCCCGTATATGCAGCCTCACATCTGAGCGCTCACGCAGCGGATTTCCGGTTTTGATGAAAATGTGCATATCCGCCGCGCCATCCGGTTCCGCTCCTCTTTTCCTTCCATAAATATCACCGCTATGAACCGGTCTTTTAATACCCCTGCCCTGTGATTGATATTCACCTTGTTTTCCCGCCTTTCCAGCCGCTCTGTCAGTTCTCCGCCGGGAATATCCCCGGCAAATATCCCCACGTCCTTACGCCCGTATCCCGGACTACTTCCGCCTATTACCGCCGGCCTGCCCCCCTCCGCTATTGCTGATACTCGTCCTCATACGCTCCCATGCACCGCCGTACCGATGGGCGCTATATACGGGGTCTGGGGGTAAGGATATACGCCTGATATGGGGGTCGAGGGGGAGATTAACTATAGATAAAGGGTGTTCTGTCTACCGCGGGGGATAAGGAAAAGGCGGAGAAAGGGCTCCCGGAAGGCGGAGGCAGGGATGCGGGCGGCTGCCTGACAAGGAAGGAAGACCGGGATATTTTTTCAGCAGGCGGTGCCCCTGATCGGCACAGCCTATACGCCGCTATTGGAAACACATCAGATTGTCAGAGGGAAAATGTATATTTTTCTCGCAAACGCAAAGGCAGCCGTCAAAGATCCTGTCGCGGTCCGTATTTATGCCGATATTCAGGGAGCGCCGGAATTGAAAGAAATCAAGGTGACAGGCCGGCCCGGACTCAAAGGAGCATACGGGAAGTTTAAAGAAGCCTCGTCTCTGAGCGCTGAAGAAAATAATGCCATAAAAGAAGCGTTCAGCGGGCGTGCGGGCATTGATTTTACGCCGCTTCTGGTAAGCACGCAAATAGCGG
>JAITHH010000040.1 GCA_031280065.1 Treponema sp.
CAAAGAACCGGTTGTTCCCGAAGAGGACCGGCGGCGCCAGGTTGGGGGGAACCGGAAAACGCCGAATCTCGGTCCCCGAATCAAGCTCCCAGTAGGAGAGGCTTCCCAGCGGGGAATAGACGATCATGGTCCGCTCGGACTTGCCCGTGGCGGCGAAGGAGACGGAGCTGTCCAAGCCTTCCGGCGCGGGCAGACCGGGCAGCGCCTCGCCGGTTTCGGGGTGGAGAAACAGGACGCCGTTTCTCCCGCTCCGGGCGATGATCAGAAAGTTCCCCGCCGCCGAGTAGCAGAGATAGGACACCGGGTCCCGCAGGGGGAGGGTAAACAGGTTCCGCTTTCCCCGGTAGTCCCAGACAGAAACGCGGCAGCGTCCCAGGCTGTCGTTTTCGGCAACGGCGGCCTGCTCCGCGCCCGGACGCAGGGCAATGGCGGTCAGGGCATAGGGACTGAGCTGGAAGCGTTCTTCCAGGGCGTTTTCTCCGGGGTTCCAGATTCCCAAAAAGCCGTCCGCCCCGGCGCTGAGGATACGGCCCTGTGCGTCAACGGCCAGGGCGTTTACCGCCCCCCGGTGTTTTCCCGGAAGATCCAGCAGGGGCGGTTCAGGATCGGCCTTCTTACGGGAAGCGCCTCCGGGCTGGGCCTGCGCGAAGGGAGGGAACAGCAGCGCGGTGAGCAGGAGGAGGGGAACCGCGCCCCCGTGCCCCCCTTTACCCCCATGCCCCCGGAAGGCCCGGCGCGGCGTTTTCACCGGCGGGCCAGGAAAAGGATGTCCCCGAATACCGCGAACAGCATCAGGCCGAAGATAAGGACCGCCCCCGCCGTCTGAAAGGCGAAGAGCGCCTTGGGATGTAAGGGCCGCCGCCTGAACGCCTCCACGATAAAGAGCGCGATCATGCCCCCGTCCAGAACCGGCAGGGGCAGGAGATTCATGATGCACAGGGCGATGCTTATGACGGAGAGGAAGCTGGCCATCGCCCCCAGGCCCGCCGTGGCCGCTTCGCCTGCCATGACGGTGATCCGCACCGGCCCGGACACGGCCTGGGTCAGGTCAATGCCCCGAAAGAGGAGGGCGAGGCTTTGCAGGTAGAGCGTTAAGGTTTTCCAGGCTTCCGACGCTCCCTTGACCAGCGCTCCCGGCAGGGTGTAGGCGGGGGCGCGGTAGGTGATGGTCTGGTACTGGATGCCGAGTTCCGCGGCGCCTGAATCATCGTAGATGGGGATCAGATCGGTATTCAAGATGCGGCCTTCGCGCCCGTATTCCAGGGACAGAACCGCCGGCTGATCCTGGAGGATGCGGAACAGCGCCGCCGTGTAGGGGACATCCTGCCCGTTTATCCGCAGAATCCGGTCGCCGGGCAGCAGTCCCGCGATTGCGGCGGGGCTTTCGGGGAGAATCGCGCCGGCCACCGGATCGACCCAGAACGAGACCCCGATCCGGCCCGCGCCGGTGCTCTTATCCAGCAGGGGCTGAATGGTACATTCCAGGGTCCTTCCGTCCCGGTCGAGGGTCAAAACGAGGTTCTTCCCGGCGTTGGGGCTGATCGCCTCCTGTATATCGCGGGAATTCACCGCGGGTTTGCCGTTGATCATCACGATCCGGTCCCCTGACTTGAGGCCCGCCTGATCCGCGGGGTAGCGCTCGCCGGGGCTGATGTCCGAGGCGAGGATGATCCGGTTGCCCAGGGTTTGAAATTCAAAGCCGGCGCCCCAGATGACCGCCATGACCAGCACGGCGAAGATCAGGTTGAACAGGGGCCCGGCCAGGCACACGATGATCCGGCGCCAGGGAGCGGCCCCAAAGTACGCGCCCGGCGTTTGGGGTATCCGCGCCGCGTTCTGTTCGTATGCTTCACGGAAGTCGTTCTCGCCCCGCATCTTGCAATAGCCGCCAACGGGGAACATCCCCAGGCGGTACTCAACCGCGCCGATGCGTTTCTTGAGGAGCGCCTTGCCCCAGCCGATAGAAAAGGCTTCCACGTCGATGCCGACCAAACGGGCGGCGATGAAGTGTCCGGCTTCGTGGACGAACACCACAACGCCCAGTCCGATTAACCCCAGTATCACCTGCGTGAACACGTGGATGAAGTTCATTCATTTCTCCATTAAATATGTGTGGATATAGCGCTCCGCCAGAGCGCGGGCCGTGCGGTCGGCCTCCCAAATAGCGGCCAGGGCGTCCGCGCCGCCTGATTCCCAGGGGCCGCTATTCAAAACATAGCGGACAATCCGGGGTATATCAAGGAAGCCCGCGTTCCGCGCAAGGAAGGCGGCGACTGCGGCTTCGTTTGCGGCGTTGTAAGCCGCCGGATACAGTCCGCCTTTGGCGGCGGCTTCGCGGGCCAGGGGGAGCATGGGGAAGCGCTCGTCATCGGGGTTCCCGAACTCCAGCGTCAGGGGCGCGCCGAGGGAGGTGAAGTCCAGCCGCCCGAAGGGGCAGGGGAGACATTCGGGGAAGGAGAGGGCGTTTTGGATGGGAATCCGCATATCGGGCTTGGACAGGGCGGCGTACAGGGTGCCGTCTGTCAGGCGGACCATGGAATGAACGATGCTTTGGGGGTGTATGAGGACGCCGATCTTTTCGCCCGGCATCTGGAAGAGTCCCGCCGCCTCGATGACCTCCAGGCCCTTGTTTGCCAGGGTCGCGGAGTCCACGGTGATCTTGGGCCCCATGCTCCACGTTGGGTGGGCCAGGGCGTCTTCCGGCGTTACGGAGGCGAGCCGCGCGGGATCATAGGTTCTAAAGGGCCCGCCTGACGCGGTCAGGAGCACTTCGTCCACGTTTTCCCGTCCGTGGGCGCGGATGAGGCTGAATACCGCCTGGTGTTCTGAATCGACCGGCAGGATGCGCCGGCCCTGTTTGGCGGCCAGGGCGAGAACCAGGGGGCCTGCCATGACGATGGTTTCTTTGTTTGCCAGGGCCAGATCGGCGCCGCTTTCCAGGGCCGCGAGGGAGGGCTCCAGCCCCGCGGCTCCGGCGATGCCGTTGAGGGTGATGTCCGCCCGGCTTTCGGCGATGGCCCGCAAGAGTCCCTCGGTCCCGTAATAGCCGATGGAGTCATCTCCGCGCGGTTCGCCGGAGAGGGCCAAGGCCGCGCCGGGGAACTCGCTGCGGAGGGCGAGCAGGCCGGCGCGGTCGCGGCGGGCGGTAAAGAGGGCGGGTTCATAGCGATCCCGCGCTTCCCGAATCACATCCAGGGCGCTTTTTCCGATGGAACCGGTGGCTCCCAGCACCGCAACCCGTTTTTTCATAAGTGCACTTGATCGTACTGACTTTACGGAAAATAGCAAGCGGG
>JAITHH010000045.1 GCA_031280065.1 Treponema sp.
TGGTGCTGGCCTTTGCCGTCGATCGTCTCCTCGCAGGCCGCCAGGAACTCCATGGCCCCGAACATATTGCCGTGGTCGGTGAGGGCCAGGTACTTCATCCCCAGCTTTTCCGCCCGGTCAGCCAGGCCCATGACCGTGGCCGATGCGTCTTGTAAAGAATAATCTGAATGGACGTGGAGGTGGACAAATTCAGTCATGGCGCTAGTGTACCGTTTTTTGAGGGGCGGGGGAATGGGGCTGCCGCCCATAATAAGCGGGGGGCAAGCCCCCTCACTCCAGCCCTGCGGTCTTCCGCTGCTCCCCATTCGCCTGATCCCGCCTACAGAAAATTGTTATTGACAGACAGCACAAGCGGGTGTATCATAACATATCGAAACGGTTCGACTGACTATTTCGACAAAACCAGATACAGGAGCGGATATGGCGACCATCAAGGATGTAGCGGCCCGGGCGGGAGTATCCGTGAGTACCGTCTCCTACGCGCTCAACAGTACCCGCCCCGTGTCGGAGGAGAAGCGGGCGGTCATAGAGGAGGCGATGCGCGAACTCCAGTACCGCCCGAATATGATCGCCCGCAGCCTGGCCAGCAAACGGACCCGGATCATCGCCATCTTCTTTCCCTATGTTGACCACGGCATCGGCCCGTCGGAGATCGATTTGATCATGGAGGCGGCAAAAAGCGCCCTACGGCGGGAGTATCAGTTGGTGATCTGGGCCCTCCAGACCAATACAGAAGAGGAACTCCTGGGCCTCGTCAGCCAGGAACTGGCGGACGGCGTTATTCTCATGGAGGTTCATCTGCATGACCGGCGGATCCCCGCGCTGAAACAGCGGGGCGTTCCCTTCATCCTGGTGGGCCGGGACCGGGACAAGCCGGAGGAAACCTTTATTGACATCGATTTTTTCACCACCATGATGGACTGCATCAGCTACCTCCGGGGGCTGGGACACCGGAACCTGGTGTTTATCAACCAGTCGAAAAAATCCCTGGACGCGGGCTACGGGCCGGTGGTGCGGACCCACCAAGCCTTTGCCTACTTCTGTAAAAACTTCGGCGTTGAGGGGCAGGAGGTCTTCTGCGAGTCCGATTCCGCCCAGGTTGCCATGACCGTCGAGGGCCTGCTTGCGGGCCGGAGGGCGGACGCGCCGGAGGTTCCGAATAGCACCGCCTTTATTTCCATGAACGACAAGTCCCTGCCGGGGCTGATCCGGGGAATCGAGAACAGCGGCTTCCGCATCCCCAGGGACATATCCATCGTGTCCATCGTTTCTTCCGGGGGATCGGTTTCCTGCTATCTGCCCGGGATCACCGCCTTTGAGATGGACATTCACGCCCTGATGGACGCGGCCGCGGCCCAGCTTATCGCCAAGCTGAACGGGCGCTACGCTGAAATTACCGAGCGCTTAATCCCCTGCATCCTCCGTGAACGGCAGAGTTCCGGCACGGCGCCGCAGGGGAAAATCATACAAGGACAAGGAGAGGTATTATGAGGAAGTTTGTGTGTTTCGGAACCGCTGTTCTGGGGGCGGTACTCTGCGCGGCGGCCCTTGCGGGCTGTACCAAGGCGTCCGGCGGCGCGGCGGGTGAACGGGGGGCCGGCGTGGATGCGCTCATCAACTTTTACGCATCCACGGATCACGGATTTATCGAACGGATGGTGGCGGACTACAACGGCTTGAAGCGGGGAATTCAGGTAACGGCGCACTATATCCCCAATGACGATTACGACGATAAGATCAAAGTGCTCGCCGCCAGCGCCTCCGAGGGGATGGACGCCTTCTGGATCCGCACTCCCGCCCAGACCCAGCAGTACATCGCCAACAACGCGCTGGCTGATCTGTCCCCCTATGCCGCGGAGTCCGGGCTTGACCTGGGGCCGATCAAGGATTCTTCGCTCCTGGGCGCCAGTACCGGGGACGGGAAATTCTACGGCCTGCCGACCACCGGCTCCTGCTGGCTCTTGTTTTACAACAAGGACCTCTTTGACGCAAAGGACATTCCCTACCCGGTAAATCTTACCTGGGATCAGTACCTGGATTTGGCAAAACAGCTTACCTACACCGAGGGGGGCGTGAAATACTGGGGCAGCGTGGTTCCGCCCTGGACTATGAACCTGGGGGCCTCCGCGGGCGGGGAATACCTGACCGCCCCGGAGCCCATGCCCCTGACCCGCCGCTATGTGGACGTGCTCTACCGGGCCTACGCGGGGGATAAGAGCCATCCCGGCATCGCGGAGATGAACACCGGCACCTTTGACATTAACGGCTATTTCGGCGCGGGCAACATCTACATGATGATCAACGGCGACTGGGAATTCTTCCTGCTGGACACGGATTTTGAATACGCCGCAGCGCCTCTGCCGGTTTTCGAGGATGTCCCCCCGGGCTCGTCCGTCGGGCAGGCGTCGTATTACTGCGTTTCCCGGAATTCCAAGCGCCCCAAGGAGGCATACGATTTTATCGAGTGGGCCACAACCTCTCCGGGGGGAACCACGATTTATGCGGAAGCCTCGCAGGTTCCCTCGTACCCCACCGCGGAGGCCCTGGCGGCCTATGAAAAGCTGGTGAGCGTGCCGGGGGTGGAGTACCGCTTTTCTTCCCAGGTCGCGCCGGAGCAGGGGACTGAGCCCTATTACGGCCCGGTAAACGAAGCCTTTAACCAGGAACTCCAGTTGTACCTGCTGAATGAGCAATCCCTGGATCAGATGTTCAGCGGTTTCTATAAACTGCGGAAGGAAATCATCGAAAACTATTAAGAGCCTGTTCAAAATTCTACCTTGCAGGCTCTAAGGGAGGCGCGGGATGGCGCGGAGGAGAGGAAGAAAACTGTCTCCCAGGGAAAGGAAAGAGGCGCTTACCGGATGCCTGTACCTGCTTCCCAACTTCCTGGGCTTTTTGAC
>JAITHH010000075.1 GCA_031280065.1 Treponema sp.
CGGTCCCCGCGTCCAGCTTGAGCCAGATGTCGAGCTTGAACGGCCCTGCCGCCGCCCGGCGCAGGATTTCAAACATTCCGGGGTCTAAAAGCCCGGTCCCGTTGGTGATGAGCACCAGAGCCGGCGCAGGGGTGAATTCCGCCCGGATGCGGGCCGCGGATTCCAGGGCGCGGGGAAAATGGGCAGACATCGTTGGCTCCCCGCTGCCGGAAAAACAAACATCGGCGGCCGGCGTTCCCTGCCGGGAAAATTCAGCCAGGGTTTCTTGCAGGGATTCCTCCATGAGCGCCAGGGAAAAAGCGGCGGCCCCCGCAAAGGGAAACACCTCGCAGTAGGGGCAATCGAAGGAACAGCGCTTCTTGTCCGGGAACAGGTTGATTCCTACCGAAACCCCCCGTGAGCGCCGGGAAAAGACCGGGTAGACCAGGCTGCCCCGCTCGCGGCCCCGGTGATCTTCCACCGGCCCGGCGATCATGGCCGGCGCCGCCTGGAAGCCGCGCTTGCCGCGTGGCCCGCGAGCCCCTCCGCGCGGGCAATCGCCTCCGCCGCGGCCAGCGCCGCGTCATACCCCTCGCCCGCAGTACAGCGCAGCGTTGTGGCGGTCTTGAGGAAATGCCGCACCGAAAGCCCGCCCGTGAACCGGGCGCTCCCCGACGTGGGCAGGGTGTGGTTGATTCCCGCCGTGTAATCCCCCAGCACTTCCGCCGCCGCGCTGCCGATGAACAGGGAGCCGTAGTTCCGCAGCGCCGGAACCCAGTCCCCGGCGTCCCCGGTGTGCAGTTCCAGATGTTCCGGCGCGATGGCGTTGGCAATGCGGATCGCCTCTTCCCTGGTCTGGTACACGATGATGATTCCCCCCCGCTCCAGGGAGGCGCTGGCCGTCTTCCCGTCCGGGAGGCGCTTCCGCTGATCTTCCAGCGCTTCGAGGATACGTTCCGCGGACAGCGTATCGGGAACCAGGGCGCGGGCGCAGGCGTCAGGGTCGTGTTCCGCCTGGGCCAGCAAGTCCGCGGCGGTGAGATTCGCGGCGGCGAAATTCGCCGAGGCGAGATTCGCCGAAGCGAGTCCCGCCGCCCGTTCCGTAAGGGAATTCCCCCCGGTGATGACGAGGACGTCAGTCGGGCCCGCCACAAAGTCAATCCCCGCTTCCCCGTAGAGGAGGCGCTTGGCCGCGGCCACATACTTGTTTCCCGGCCCGGCGATCACGTCGCAGCGGGGGATACTCGCCGTGCCCAAGGCCAACGCCGCCACCGCCTGCGCCCCGCCCGCCGCGAAGATACGGGGGGGCCGTCCGCCTCTGCCCGCAAGATGCGCCGCGGCCAGGATGCGCCGGTGGGGCAGCCCGTCTTCACCCGGCGGGGAAGCCAGCGCGGTTTCCTCCACCCCGGCGGTCATGGCCGGGATAAGCCCCATGAGCGCCGTGGAGATCAGGGGGAAGCGCCCTCCGGGCGCGTAAACCGCCGCCCGTTCCACGGGGATGACCCGCTGGCCCGTGAAGACCCCCGGAGCGATCTGGTATTCAAAGTCCGTGAATTGCGCCTTCTGTAATTCAGCAAAGGACCGGATATGATCCGCCGCGAGTTCCAAGGCCGCGGCCAGTTCCGGGTCCGCGTCCGTGAGTTCCCGCCAGGCGGCCTCCGCCTCGGCAGGGGGGACTTCCAGGGTTTCGGGGGAACTGCGGTCGAATTGGGCGGCGTACCGGCGCAGCGCGGCGTCCCCCTCGCGGCGCACCGCCTCGATAATGTCCCGTACTTGGGCGAGCAGTTCGCGGTCTTCTCCGTTCCGCTGGAGGCTGTTCCAGTACCGGTCAAACTCCCCGGCTTGGATAATCTGCATGGTTACGTTCTCCTTGAAAAGATACGGGGCTGCCCAAGTCAAGGCCGCTCTGCGGCTTTGGCTTGGGGTCTGGCAACGCTTACGCCATAAAATGGATAAAGGAGAAATTCTCCGGGAGATGGGAGTCGTAGATTCCGTGTTCATTCAAGGCCCAGCCCACGCTTTCGCCGGTGTCCCGGCCATGATAATGGAGCGCCTCGAAGCGGAAGAACGCCGCGCGTACGCTGTCCCCGGGCTGCGGGGGGAATTGCCTGCCCGGATGCAGGGTCTTGAAGCCTTCCCAGGGCAGGGCAATCTCCACGGTCCAGCCACGGTCAACATGGGCGGGCTGGTTGATCTTCCCTTCCACCTTGACGGCGGTTTTCAGGCCGGGAAAGTCCCAGTCCATGAACGCCCAGCGCTTGCCCCGGCGGTGTTTGCCGTAGCGTCCGGGGTCTTGGAAGCCGCAGAGCACGTCAACATTCCGTTCCCGCAGGTCAAACGCCGGCGTGTCGAAACGGCTCCCCTTTTTCAGCGCGTCCTGGTACACAAAGAAGACTTCGTAGACGGTGTTGAAGGCGTTTATCTCCAGTTCGTAGTAGCAGTCCTCTCCGTCCAGGAAGAGTTCCACGTCATTATCGTTCCAGACAAACGAATCCCGTTCGGTCAGGCTGGCCCGGACCGCGGGTTCCTCTAGCCAATAGGCCAGGTACAGGTTCTGTTCGTCCCAGAGGCTGGCCATCCGGGTGTCCAGGAAGGCGGGCTCTCCGCTTACCAAGTCCACGAAACGCCGGGAACGGGCCGCGTCCTTCCACGCAGGCTTGTCCAGGCAGCCGTCAATGGCGAGGGGCCCCCTTATCCGGCGGGAATCAACGTGGGCTATCTTGTCTTCGGTAATATAGCAGGGTTTGTGCATTGTATACTCCTGGATATAGTATAGCCCCTCTTGGTGTCCGGGCAAAGGGGCGGCAAACCAGGGCCAGCGCACTATAATTTCTAATTCCTTATGGTATAAGGAATTAGCTTTCATTCATTTTTCAGGGCTGAAATCGTAATTCTTTACAGCATAAAGAGTTAGCATACATAGTGCGCTCGCCCTGGGCGGCAAACAACTGTGCCCGCCAGGGCGTTGACCCAGAATATGCGGCCCGGCGTAGCGCTCGTAATCCCCCCCCGTATGCCAGTCGAGGCGCGAAGGCGTTCGCCTAAGCGGTGCGCGGCAAACAACTGCGCCCGCCAGGGCGTTGACCAGGACTATGCGGCCCGCCGTAGCGCTCGCAATGCCCCCGTATGCCAGTAGAGGCGCGAAGGCTTTAGCCTGAGCGGTGCGCGGCAAACAACTGCGCCCGCAGGGCGTTGACCGTGTTATGCGGCATGGCGTAGCGCTCGTAATACCCCATGCTCTCACATATGCGCGAAGGCTTTAGCCTGAGCGGTGCGCGGCCAAGCAGCCGCGCCCGCCAGGGCGTTGACCCAGAATATGCGGCCCGCCGTAGCGCTCGTAATCCCCCATGCTATCACAGATGCGCGAAGGCTTCAGCCTGAGCGGTGCGCGCCTAGCAGTCGCGCCCGCCAGGGCGTTGACCGTGTTATGCGGCATGGCGTAGCGCTCGCAATGCCCCCGTAAGCGCATAAATGCGCGAAGGCTTTAGCCTGAGCGGTGCGCGGCAAACAACTGCGCCCGCCAGGGCGTTGAGGGGGAGTATGCGGCCCGCCGTAGCGCTCGTAATCCCCCATGCTATCACAGATGCGCGAAGGCTTCAGCCTGAGCGGTGCGCGCCTAGCAGTCGCGCCCGCAGGGCGTTGACCGTGTTATGCGGCATGGCGTAGCGCTCGTAATTCCCCCATATTAGCACAGAGGGAGGAAGGAAAGAGAAAAGAGGAAGACGCGGAAAGGAAGTCCTTTTCCGTGAGGTTTCCGCGTTTTCCGTGGTAAAAAAACAGTTACCAGGGAACCGCAGATTACGCGGATAAAAAGGATGGCACAGATGAGTAGAAACAACATCAGTGGTAATCTCTGTATATCCGTGTCATCTGTGGTAAAAAAGAACAGTTGCCGGGGAACCGCTGATTACACGGATGAAAAGAATGCCGCAGATGAATGGAAACAGCATCAGCGTCGAACCGAAGGTTCGCAATCTGTGTCATCCGTGGTTTGTCTTGGGGAAGCAGCCACGGAAAACCACAGAAATCACGCGGAAGGGAGGGGACACGAATATAGGGGGCTTTTTCCGCGTTAATCCGCGTTCCCCAGGTTGTTAAACAAACTGATCCAATCAGGGCTGTTGAGGAGGCGGGAGCGCTGTACTTTGAGGGTGTAGCGGGCGGCGAGCATTTCCGCGAGGGCGGGGCCGAAGGGGGCCGCCATGCCGGGGGCCAGGGTAACGCGGTCCAGGAGGCCCGCAATGGGGATTTCGGGGGGCGATTCGTCCGGGCCGCCGGTCCAGAGGACGCGGTATTCCTGTTCGGCTTCATAGGGGCGGCGTTTAATGAAGGGCAATGCTTCCGGCCCGGCGGCCCGGAGTTCCGCGGCGCTGATGTCTTCCCGGGGGGTGTAGCGCAGGGGGCCGCATACCAGGCCGGGGATGCGTTCCAGGGCGGCCAGCAGCGCGGAGGTGTTGAAGCGGAGGTACGCGCCGTATTCCTTGCGGGCGTAGGCAAACCAGAGGTGTATCTGTTCATCGCCAGAGGCGAGGGAGAGGACGCGGACTTGCGCCGCGCCGGTTTTGCGGCGGTATGCCTCCACCGAGGCGGCGTCGTTGCGGTCTTCCCAGCGGGCGGGATCGCTCAAAATGAGCGCGCCGGTTTCAAGGATCGAGACGAGATTTGCAAGGCTGGTATAATGGCAAAGCCCCTGGGGGTGGGTATCGCTGGGATTGGTTTCTGGCATAAAAACTCCTATAAAAAAAGTACCCGCCCCGCGTTTACCCTGCGGGACGGGTTATAGTCATTGGATTTGTCCGATAACTTGGTTCGTTATCGGACAAGCCTTACGCCCCTATTCGTACACCGGCGTTATCTTACGGATACGGTGATTGCGCGTATCCGCGACATAGATAGCGCCCGCGCTGTCTATCGCCAGGCCGGTTGGCCAGTTGAATTGCGCCGCCGTACCCGTGCCGTCGTTAGCGCCTTGTGTGCTGTCACCCGCAATGGTTGATACCACGCCTGCCGGCGTTATCTTGCGGATACAATTATTATACGTATCCGCGACATAGAGATTGCCAACGCTGTCTGCTACTATGTCGCTGGGGTAATTAAATCGCGCCGCCGTGCCTGTGCCATCAGCAAAGCCGCTTGTGCCGTCACCCGCAATGATTTCTGCCAGCACGCCTGCCATTACCTTCTGGATGCGGTGGCGGGAGCTATCCGCGACATAGATAGTGCCCGCGCTGTCGAGCGCTACGCCAGAGGGACTGCTCAAATCTGCGCCCGGAACTCCCGTCATAAAGTTAAGGAGGTCAATTTTACAGATTCTATTATTGCCGGAATCCGCGACATAAAGATTACCCTCGCTGTCTATCTTTATTCCGCGGGGATAGCTTAGTACTCCCGATAGAGAGACAGTTTGTACCATGC
>JAITHH010000084.1 GCA_031280065.1 Treponema sp.
CGGGCCTGAAAAGTCCACAATAAAACGCCGAAAGCCCGCCGCATAGAGGAACGGACGTTTGTCTATAATGGAAAAAGGCCGCCGGGGAATCACCAGCGAACCCGCGCCGCCGTTGCCGAGCAGCAGGAAACGTTCTCCCCGGCTGTCCTCAAAATGATCAAAATCGTACAGGCCCTCAAGACCGGCGCGGATTTTGAACAGCGCCGGATAGGCGAACAGGGTAACAAAGACCGCGGCCCGGCGGCCCGGCTCCACCGTGCGCTCCAGGTTCTGCCGGCTGTTCTCCAGCGGCGAGACCGCCGCGCCCCCCCCCAGGTCCGACACAAAGGACAGGGCCCAGCGGTTGAAGGCGTAGAGAGCGGGCCCGGCAATGAGCGCCGCCTTGTCCGCGCCGCCCGGCTTGTCCCGGAAATAGGCGAAATGCCCCGGATTGTTGAGCGCGAATTGACGGTAGCCCCGCTCCCGCAGCCGCTCCAGCACCTCGCCCAGGGGGTCTTCCAATGCCTGGGGAAAATAAGGGTCCAGCGACAGGATGATCTCATCAGGCTTGAACGGCAGAGGCGGCTGACCGTCCTCCAGGAGGCGGGCCGCAGTTGCGGGAGTATAGGCCAGCAGAACCTTGACGGGCCGTACCGCCTGGACCGCGTAGAGGTCTTCGATCCGGGAGACCCCCACATAGACCCCCTCTGGAAAGGGGATGTCCTTCTTTCTCAGCGGCGGAAGATTCGGCGCGGGGGCCTGATCCCTGCCCGGCGTCCGCTTGAAACGCTCCAGATTCCGGGGAATCACCGGCGCGTAGCGCTTGGTTCCGGCCCGGCGCTGGAGCAGGTAGGCGGAATCCCCCGTTCCAAAGCCTTCGGGGATGGAGACCCACACCCGGCCATCCGGCCCGGCTTCTCCTTCGGGCGCGGGTATTTTGAGGGATGCCCGCTCTGAATCGTCGGCGCGGTGGAAGCGCAGGGTATCTCCCCCGGCGGGCATAACCGCGCCGGGCGCGAGGAGTCCCTGCCGGTCCGGGCCCGCGCCCTTGTGCTGAAGGATATTCCCCAGGGGAATCCCGGTGCCGCCGTCCTGTTCAGGCCGCAGCCATTCAGACGGGGGGCCGCCTTCAAAGTAAAAGCGGGTCTTGTCCCGTGCGAAGTCGCGGCTCAAGAGGGCGAGCGCCTCCTGGACGCCCCGGTCCCGGTCTCCGTCCAAGGAATCGATGACGCGGCGGTAGGCGGCGGTAACGGTTCCCACATACTCGGCGCTCTTCATCCGGCCTTCGATCTTAAAGGAATTCACCCCGGCGTCCGCGAGAGCGGGTATCTGTTCCGCCAACTGGAGGTCCGCCGGGCTGAAATAGTAGCCGCCGCTGGTTTCCCCGCGCTGGTAGAAGCGTCGGCAGGCTTGGGTGCAGAGTCCCCGGTTGGCGGACTTGCCCCCCAGGAAGCTCGAAAAGAGGCAGAGTCCCGACGCGCTGACGCACAGGGCCCCGTGGACAAAGACTTCCAGTTCCATGTTGGTCCGGGAGCGCAGTTCCTGAATCTCGGCGAGGCTCAGTTCGCGGGCCAGGACCGCCCGTGAGAAGCCCTGTTTGGAGAGGAGGTTCACCGCTTTGGATGAGGCGATGTTCATTTGGGTGGAGGCGTGGAGTTTTAAGGAAGGGAAGCACTCGCGGGCCATTTTTGCGGCGCCGAAGTCCTGGATGATGATTCCGTCCGGGCCCAGGCCGGCCAGGTATTTGAGGAGCTGGTAGAACCGGCTGGCTTCGCGTTCCTGGAAGACGGTATTCACCGTTACATAGAGTTTGCGGTTCATGCGGCGGAGGGAGCGGAGGGCGCCTTCGAATTGGGAGTAGGCGAAGTTGGCGCTTCGCAGCCGCGCATTGAAGTCTTTGAGGCCGAGGTAGACGCCGTCGGCGCCTTCGCCGATGGCCGCGTCCAGGGCTTCGGGGGAGCCGGCGGGGGCTAATAACTCTACCATAAGAAGCCTTCTTGAACGGGGGGTCCGGGGGGCGCGAACCTGCGGTTCGAGGGCCCCCCGGCGGGGGCGCGGGGGCGGCGCCCCCGCATCCCTGCTGGAGGCTGTTACTATAGGCCGCGCACTGCTCAGGCTAAAGCCTTCGCGCATCGGTGCTAATAGGGGGGTATTACGAGCGCTACGCCGTGCCGCATACGCCGCCTCAACGCCCTGCGGGCGCGTTTGTTTGACGGGGGCGTTGCGGGGGCAGCGCCCCCGCTGAGGGGGTAGCCCGCATCCATGATGCGGGCGTAGGGGGAAACTTCCCCCCTCCCCCGAAAGAATTGGCAGTTTGATGGATAGCATGGTATGGTAGAGGGTAAGGTATAATAGAACGAATGACAAGCAAAGAAAAGAAAGTCTATGTGATCGGGCACCGGAACCCGGATACGGATTCGGTGGTTTCCGCCGCCGCGTATGCCCGGCTCAAACAGATTCAGGGCTTGAAGAACTGCGCGGCGGCCCGCGCCGGGAAGATAAATCCCCAGACCGAGTACATCTTTGAGCGCTTTGGGGCGCCTGTCCCGGAGTATTTGGCCGATTTGGTTCCCAAGGCGGAGTATTATATCTCCGGGACGCCGGTTACGGTGAGCGGGGAGGCCAGCGTGTGGGAGGCCCTGGAATTGCTCCAGCAGGATGATTCCAAGGTGCTGCCCATTGTTGACCGGAACGGGGTCTACCAGAGTATGCTCCACTACCAGGGGTTTGCCCGGTATATCATCGCAAACATCAATCCCCGCAAGAAGTCCGCGTTCCCCTTGTCGCTGGATCATCTGGCGGCCACGATTCACGCCCAGCCGCTGACGCTCTTCCGGGGCGCGGAGATTAGGAAGTCCCCTATCGTGGTGGCGGCGTCCTATACGGCCCACTTCAAGGAGCATCTGGAGGCGGAAGGCGCGGATAACGCTTTGGTCATCGTGGGGGACCGCTGGGACATCCAGAAGCGCTGCATCGAGCTGCGGGTGCGGGCTTTGATCCTCTCCGGGGGGAATACGCTTTCACGGGAGCTGATCGATCTGGCGGAGCAAAACGAGGTAACGGTGCTGATCAGTCCCTTTGACACGTCCTCAACGGCGATGCTGATCCTCTATTCGGTGCCCGCCGGGACGCTGGGGGACCAATCGGTGCCCCTGATCCGCTTGAAGGACCCGGTGCGGCACTTCCGGGAGCCGCTCTCCAAGGCGCCTTCCCGCTGTCTGCCGGTGGGGGACGAGGACGGGAAGGTGGCGGGGGTGATTTTCGAGGGGGATTTGATCAAGGAGCCCAATGTGGAGGTGATCATGGTGGATCACAACGAGCCGGGCCAGGCGATTGAGGGCATCGAGCACTACAAGATACTGGAGGTAATCGATCATCACCGGCTGGGGAACCTTTCCACCCGCTATCCTATCACCTTCATCAACCGGGTGGTGGGCGCTACCTGTACGATTATCACGAATCTGTACCGGGAGCAGAAGGTTCCGCTGGAAAAGAGTATCGCGTCGATTCTCCTGGCGGGGATTCTGGCGGACACGCTGGCGCTCCAATCGGCCACGGCGACCGAAACAGACCGGGAAACGGCGGACTATCTGTCTTCCATTACCGGGCTGGACATTAAAACGCTGGCCGGGGAGATACAGGGCGCGGCGAACCGGGTGAATTCCCTGCCTGCGGATGAACTGATCAAGCTGGACATGAAGGAGTATACGGAGCGGGGCATGGTTTTCTCGGTCAGTCAGATCGAGACGGACAATCCGGGGGCGCTGGCGGACCGGCGGGCGGAGATTGCTTCGGCGCTGGAGCGGGTGCGGGCGGACAAGGATTATCTGTTCTCGGCGCTGCTGGTAACGGACGTTACGGTGCTGGATTCGCTGCTGTTTGTGATGGGGAAGAAGTGTTTTACCAGTCATATCAACTTTCCTATCACGGAGCGGGGGATATACGTGCTTAAAGAGGTGGTATCCCGCAAGAAGCAGCTCATACCGCTCCTTTCGGAGCTGGTAGAGAAGGTGGCTTAGGG